>NZ_JAOZYC010000156.1:0-418 GCF_035798155.1 Streptomyces endophyticus
GGGGGTGGTTGAATGGTACAACGTCGCTTTACTGCTACAACATAACTACCTTTCACTGCACCAGACACTAACGAAGGTGAGAGCGTTGCCGGCACGATGCCGGAGCTTTAACGCGTACAACATCACGTTTACGGTTGGAGGAAAACGCTTTAACAAAGATCAGTGCAAACATCACATACATCAACAAGGTTATCAGCGATACCATCTAGCCCTCCTCCTTCCCGGAAGGGGATTACCAGGTAAAACTGCGCAACCTGGTACGTTTCCTGAGTGATGGGGACAGGGCCAAGGTATCCTTGCGATTCCGCGGCCGTGAGATGGCCCACCAGGAGCTGGGGATGGAACTGCTCAAGCGAGTTGAAGGTGACTTGCTGGAGTACGGTTCGGTCGAACAGCATCCTAAGATGGAAGGACGCCA
>NZ_JAOZYC010000157.1:0-62651 GCF_035798155.1 Streptomyces endophyticus
AGGCGATCGCGATGCCCGCCGGGTCCTGGGCGGGCGGGGCCTCCCCTTCGGCCCAGCGCGCGTCGGCGTGCAGCCGTCGAAAGGCCGCGTCGACCCGGCCGCGCGCCGCTGCCGGCACGCCCGCGACGCAGTACACCCCGCCGTTCCGGCCGTGCTCGCGCAGCCAGGCGGGCCAGGCCGCGCGCGGCTGGAAGTGCACCCACCAGCCGCCCCAGGAACGTACGGAGGGGTCCGTGCGGTAGGCATGGCGGCGGTGGGCGGGGAGCACGGCGAGGTCACCGGGCCGCTGGGCGACCCAGGGGCCGCTTCCCCGCACCTGGCCACGCCCCTCAGCAGTCCACATGAGCAGCCAGTTGGCGGCGCCCGCGGCGCGCGTCACCCGGTAGTCGGCGGGCTGCGAGAACCGCGAGGCGACGAGCAGTTGCGCCGGAGGGGAAGGAGTGTCCGCAGCAGTTTCAGGCATGTGCGCGCTGGTGCCCGTCATTCGGTGTCCGCCGCCCCGGCCGTAGTTTCGGAGCAGTCCGCTTCCGCGCGGACCGCGAGTGCCAGCAGTCCAGCACACGGTCCGCGTGTGCTCAAGAGTTGCCCGCCGGCCGAGAGGAACACCCCGTGCAGACCCGCGAGTTCGACGCCCCCGACTCCATCGCCTTCCAGGAACGGTTCCGTACCCGTGGCTACGCGATCGCCGCCGGCCTCTTCGACGCCGCCGAGACCCGCGAACTCACCGACGAGTTCATGCGCTTGCAGGCCACGGGCCCCGTGCCCGGTCACTTCGAGCCCAGGCCGCAGCCGCCCGGCGCCGCCCTCGACCCCCTCCGCGCGTACCCGCGCGTGATGCAGCCGCACCACTTCAACGCCCTGGCGCGGCGCCGGCTGCTCGACCCGCGCCTCGCGGGCATCCTGGCGGGCCTGTTCGGCGAGGAGCCGCTGGCCGCGCAGAGCATGTTCTACTTCAAGCCGCCCGGCGCCCGCGGCCAGGCCCTGCACCAGGACAACTTCTATCTGCGGGTGGAACCCGGAACCTGCATCGCCGCGTGGGTCGCCCTCGACCACATCGACCGGGACAACGGCGGACTCGAAGTGGTGCCCGGCACCCACCTGATGGACCTGTTCTGCCCGGAGGAGGCGGACGCGAGCGTGTCCTTCGCGCGCGAGTACGTGCCGCCACCCCCGGGCCTCGTCCCCGAGCCCGTCGACATGGAGCCCGGCGACGTCCTGTTCTTCAACGGCACGCTGGTTCACGGCTCAGGACCCAACCGCACGGCGGACCGCTTCCGGCGCTCGTTCATCTGCCACTACGTCGGCCGGTCCACCGAGCGCATCGCCGGCTACTACGGCCTGCGGACGATGGACGGGCAGGTGGTGGAGGCGCAGGAGAGCACCGGCGGCGGCCCGTGCGGGACCGAGTTCACCCCGGCCCCGCACTAGTTCGCCCCGGGCCCGCACTGGCCAACCTGCTCATCGGTCACGCCGTTTCCTGGCCCGGCCTGCCGTTGATCTTGTCGATGGCCTGGCGGGCCTGCTCGCCAGGGGCGCGCCCGTTCGGGGCGGACACGGGAAGGGCCGTGGCGCCCGCCGCCTGGGGCGGCTTCGCGTGGGAGGCGGGCGGGCGGGAGCGCAACCGGTGGCTCACCGCCTCGTCCAGTGTCACGGCCCGCTGTGCCCGCTCGGCGAGCCTGCTCGCCTCCTGCCCGATCGCGGCGACGTCCTCCCACGTCAACCGCAACACCACGGCGAGTTCCGCCTCGCCGTCCGGCAGTGCGTGCAGCGGTGGTTGGCCGGATTCCGACATCTCTACGGTCCTCCTCCACGCCTCACAGCGCGTAGTGAGCAGTGCGTCGCACAGAGATACGCGCGCCCCACCGGGCCCGTTCAGCGTCCACGGCACGCGGTGGGCGGGAAAAGGAGGTGAGCGGCGGCGAGGGCCCCGATAGCGTCACTGCCCCAAAGTCGCGCCGTCGAGAGGAGCTTGATGCCATGCGTCCCTGGCTGGAGATACCCGTCCTCAAGGGAACGCTGGTCGGGCTCGAACCGCTGTCGGCCGCGCACGCCGACGATCTGGCACGGGCGGGCGAAGAGGACCGCGGCAGCTACGACTTCACGCTGGTGCCTCGCGCGGACCAGGTCGGTTCCTACATCGAGGGCCAGTTCGCCCGTATCGAGCAGGGGCTCGTCCCGTTCGCGCAGATCCGGCGCGGCGACGGGCGCGCGGTGGGGTGCACGGCGTACTGGGACCCGCGGTTCTGGCCCGGGCGGGAGAGGAATCCGCGCGCCGTCGAGATCGGCTTCACCTGGCTCGGCGCGTCCGCGCAGGGGACCGGCCTCAACGCCGAGGCCAAACTCCTCCTGATGACTCACGCCTTCGAGGAGCTCGGGGTGGCGCGGGTCGATCTCAAGACCGATGCCCGCAACGAGCGTTCACGACGTGCCCTGCAGGCCCTGGGCGCCACCTTCGAGGGCGTCCTGCGGAACTGGTCGATGTCGTGGGCCCCGGGGGAGGAGGGGCGGCTGCGGGACTCGGCGATGTACTCCGTCGTCGCCGAGGAGTGGTCGAGGGTCAAGGCCCGGCTGGCCGCACGCGTCGCCGGCCACGCGGACGGTCATCCCGCCTGAGAACCTGAGAACCTGAGACACGAAAGCGGGGCGGCAGATCGCTCCGCCGCCCCGCTCTCTCGCTGCCGTCAGTCCTCAGGACTGCGGACGGCTGCCGTGGTTGGCGCCGTTCTTGCGACGGGCCTTCTTCTTACGACGTCGCTTCGAGGACATCGATACCTCCCAGGGTGTGGTGTTTCTTGTCGTTCTCCCTGGATCTGTCCAGGCAACGTGCGTGCTCATACCCGTGATCATGCGCGCTTAATGTGTGTTCTGGATCACACGAGTTTGAGGCTCGGGCGGCCGGAACGGATGGGCCTCGACGTGCTCGCGGACGAGCCCGGCGAAGGCGTCGGCCGCGGCGCTCCGGTAGCCGTCCGCGCGGCTGAGGAGGGCGGCCGTACGTGAGGGCAGGGGAGGGTCGACCGGGAGCGGGGTCAGGTGCGGATGGCCGTGGGTGACCGGGTCCGGGAGGACGGTGGCCAGGCCGGTGCGCTGCACGATGTCGATGAGGGTCTGCAGGGAGTTGGCCTCGACTGCGATCAGGGGCCGCACCCGGTGCTCGGCGAAGTACGCGTCGATCCGGCCGCGGGTGGCGAAGTCCTGGCCGAGCAGCGCCAGATGCAGCCGGTCCAGGTCGGCCGCCGTCCACGGCCCATCCGTCGCGCGGGCGGAATCGGCCCCGTCGCCCGTGACCAGACTCAGGTCCTCCGTGAACAGCGGCTCCACCGCGATCCCCGCCAACTGGCCGCCCTGAAAGGCGATCCCCAGGTCGCACGCGTCCGCGAGCAGCTCGGCCTCCAACAGGTCCTGCGTCAGTTCCCGCACGGCGATCGTGATGCCCGGATGCCTCTCCCGCAGCGCGGCGATGAGCGGCCCGACCAGATACGCGGTGAACGTCGGCGTCACCCCCAGACGCAGATGCCCGCGCGACAGATCCCGTACGTCGTGGATCGCACGCTCCCCGGCGGCCAGGTC
This sequence comes from Streptomyces endophyticus, assembly GCF_035798155.1. NCBI lineage: Bacteria > Bacillati > Actinomycetota > Actinomycetes > Kitasatosporales > Streptomycetaceae > Streptomyces > Streptomyces endophyticus. The sequence goes on from NZ_JAOZYC010000157.1 coordinate 3,571, forward strand.
CCGCAGCGCGCGCCGCGCGTGGTCCAGATACGCGCGCCCCGCGTCGGTCGGCCGCACGGTGCGCCCGCTGCGATCGAGGAGCTGCACGCCCAGATTCCGCTCCAGCTGTCTGACCTGCTGGGACAGGGTCGGCTGGGAGATCCGCAGCGCCTCGGCGGCGCGGGTGAACCCCGCGTGCTCGACCACGGCCATGAAGTAGCGCACCTGACGCAGCTCGACGGACATACCTCCAGCGTAGAGGCATGTATAGAGAAGGCCAATACAACTCATGCCCATTGAGTCTTTGACGCTATAGACCCTGCTGATGCACGGTGAATCCATCGGCCCACTCCTCCGGGAATCATCCGGGAGCGGCTGGTTCGGAACGGCACGAGAAGGAGCTCTCCATGGACGTCAAGGACTTCGCCCAGCGCACCATCGACATCGCCCGCGACAATGTCGCCGACGGAGGGCGCCCCTTCGCCACCGTCATCGTCCGGGACGGCGAGATCATCGCGGAGAGCCCCAACCAGGTCGCGCAGACCAACGACCCCACCGCCCACGCCGAGATCCTCGCCATCCGCGAGGCCTGCACCAAGCTGGGCACCGAGCACCTCACCGACGCCACGATCTACGTCCTCGCCCACCCGTGCCCGATGTGCCTGGCCGCGCTCTACTACTGCAGCCCCGCCGAGGTCGTCTTCGTCACGACCCGCGACGCCTACGCCCCGCACTACGTCGACGACCGCAAGTACTTCGAACTCGACACGTTCTACGGCGAGTTCGCCAAGAACTGGGACGAGCGCCGGCTGCCGATGACCTACGCGCCGCACGCCGACGCCGTCGAGGTCTACCGCGAGTGGCAGCGGCGCAACGGCGGCGAGCGCCGCGTCCCGGGCGCCCCCACCGGCGCCTGACCCCCTGGCGGGGTGCGAAGATCATCCCGCCCTCTCCGGAACCGGACACCACGGACAACCACACAAGATGACACAGGACTGCGCCGCGACCGCGGCCACCGTTGCCCCGGCACAGCCCGCCCCGCCCCGCCGCTGGTGGGGCCTGGCGGTGCTCGGGCTCGCCCAGCTGATGATCCTGCTGGACGCGACCATCGTGAACGTCGCGCTGCCCTCCATGCAGCGCGACCTCGCCATGAGCGACGCGGCCCGCCCCTGGGCCATCACCTCGTACACCCTCGCTTTCGGCGGACTGCTCCTGCTGGCGGGCCGGATCGCCGACCTCGTCGGCCGCAAGCGGGTCTTCCTGACCGGCCTGGCCGGCTTCGCCGTCGCCTCCGCGGCCGGTGGCATGGCCCCGGGATCCGGGACGCTGTTCGCGGCGCGCGCCCTACAGGGGGTGTTCGCCGCGCTGCTGGCCGCGAGCGCCCTCGCCCTGATCACGACGACCTTCCCTGACCTGCGCGAACGCCGCCGCGCCATCGCGATCTTCGGCGCGCTCGGCGGCGCGGGCGGCGCCCTCGGAGTCACCCTCGGCGGCGTGCTGACCCAGACCGCGGGCTGGCGCTGGTGCCTCTACGTCAACGTCCTCTTCGCCGGGGCGGCCCTCGCCGGCAGCGTGCTGATGCCCCCCGACACGGCGCCGCGCACCCGCGGCCGCCTCGACGTGCCGGGCGCGCTGCTCGCCTGCGGCGGACTGACCCTGCTGGTCTACGGGTTCAGCGCGGCCGAGAACAGCGGCTGGACGGGCCGTCCCGTGGTCGCGGCACTGTCGGTGGGCCTGGTGCTGCTGCTGATCTTCGCCGGCTGGCTGCGCAAGGCCCGCACCCCGCTCCTTCCGCCGCACCTGCTGCGCGACCCGGCCCGGGTGGCGGCGCTCGTGGCGGGGGCCTGCCTGATGGCGGCGCAGCTGTCCCTCTCGCTCTTCCTCACCTTCCATCTGCAGACCGTCCTTGGCTGGTCGGCGGCCCGCACCGGCCTCGGCTTCCTGCCGCTGAGCCTGATCACCACGCTGACCGCGACACAGCTCGGCACCCGTCTGCTGCCCCGGCTCGGCGCGCGCGTGATGATGGCGAGCGGGCTGTGCGTCGCTGCGTCGGGCCTGTGGTGGCTCAGCCGCCTGACGGTCGGCGCCGATTACGTGACGGGCATCCTGCCCGGACTGGCCCTGTTCGGCATCGGCATGGGCGCCACCTTCCTGGCCCTGATGACCACCGCCACGTCCAACCTTCCGCCGGAGGACTCCGGCATCGCCGCGGCCGCCCTCAACTCGGCCCAACAGGTGGGAGGCTCGATCGGCTCCGCCGTCTTCAACACGGTGGCCGCGGGTGCGGCCGCCGCCTTCGTGGGACCGCACCGCACCGCACTGCTGCACGGTTTCACCACCGCGGTGCGCTGGCCGCTGGTCGGCCTGCTCCTGGCCGCGCTCGGCGCCGCGGTGCTGGCCCGGCCACGGCGTACCGGGAGGTAGCGCGGGCACGGAACGCCGTACCGCTCGCGCGGGCCGTTGACGTGCGACCGGGGCGGTCCGCGGGCACAGTGGGGGAAAATCTCCTGGAACGGGGCGAACGATGTTCCGCAGCGAGTCCCTCGAGGACGGTCAGCAACTGCTGACCAAGCTCGGTGCGCTCACCGCCCGCGCGCGGGAGCTGGCGCAACTGCAGCGCTCACGGGTCGAACTGGCGGTGGCACTGCAGCGCGGCATGCTGCCCCGCGACCTGCCCCACCCGGAAGGCGTGCACCTCGCCGTGGGCTACATGCCCGCCAACCACGGGCTCAACGTCGGCGGCGACTGGTACGACGCCTTCACCATGGCCGACGGCTGCATCGGCCTGTCCATCGGCGACGTCCAGGGGCACAACATCCAGGCGGCCGCGTACATGGGACAGGTCCGGGTCGTGCTGCGCGCGCTGGCCTCCGTCACCGGGGACCCGGGGGAACTGCTCGGCCGCACCAACGACCTCCTGGTCTCCCTGGACACGGACCTGTTCGCCACCTGCACCTTCCTGCGGCTCGACCCGGCCAGCGGCACCCTGGAGTGCGCGCGGGCCGGTCACATCCCGCACATCTGGGCCACCGCCGACGGCCGGTCCGGTATCGACGAAGAGGAGGGCGGGCCCCCGCTCGGCGTCCTGGAGGGCGCGTCCTTCCCCGTCGCCTGCCATCGGCTCACCACCGGTGGTGTCTTCGTGCTGCCGACCGACGGCGTGGTCGAGGGTCCCTCCCTCGACCTCGACGAGGGTCTCGGCAAGGTGCGCCGGCTCGCCGAGGTCACCGCCGCGGCCGGCCTCGGCGTCGACACACTCGCCGGGGGTGTCATGAAACTGGCGGATTCGGTGGGCCACGAGGACGACGCCGCCGTCCTCGTCGTCGGCCACGACGTCGGCTCCGCGGGGCGGCGCCCGCCGACCGGCTGAGGGGTCCGCGCACGCACACCGGCGGGCGGTTTCGCGTGGCCGAGGAGACCCGGGCGGTGTCTGATGGCTGCTGTGGTGGTTTCTCGGCGGTTCCGGCCGGTCATGGAGATGGCCCTGAAGGCACTTGCCGTGGCTGCCTGCTATTACGCGGCAGGGCGCCTCGGCCTGCTGGGCCGGGTCGGCGTCGAGGGCGTGGTGGTCACCCCCATCTGGCCGCCGACCGGCGTCGCTGTCGCCGCCCTGCTGGTGTTCGGCGTGGGGGTCTGGCCCGGTATCGCCCTCGGCTCCTTCCTCGTCATCACCTCCCTCACCACCCCCGACCTCACCTCGATCGTCACCGTCGCGGGCAACACCGCGGCGCCGCTCTGCGCCCTGCTGCTGCTTCGAGCGGTCGGATTCCGGCCCGATGTGTCACGGCTGCGCGACGGGACCAGCCTGGTCTTCCTCGGCGGGCTCGGCGCCATGCTGATCAGCGCGACGGCCGGCGTCGCGCCCCAGGTGTGGACGGGGTCGCTGGCCACCGGGGACTTCCTGCCCGTGTGGCTGGCCTGGTGGGTGGGCGACGCCATGGGTGTGCTGCTCGTGACCCCGATGCTGCTCGTGCTGTGCCGGGGCACGCTTCTGCCGCGGCGGCACACGGCGGGGCGGATACCCGTCCGGCGCTGGGTGGAGGCCGGGTGCCTGGGGATCGCGGCCGTGCTGCTCGTGCCGTACGCCGTGTTCAGCTCGCCGAGCATGCTCTTCCTCAACTTTCCGCTGCTGATCTGGGCGGCGCTGCGCTTCGAGCTGGCGGGGAGCATGCTCTGCGCGCTGTTCGCGTCGGTGCTCACCACGTTCGCGGCGCACGAGGGCCGGGGCTCGTTCCTCGACCTGTCCAACATCGAGGTCATGACCAAGCTCCAGGCCTTCAACGGAGCCGCCGCCCTGACGGCCCTCCTGCTGTCCGCGCTCGTCACGGAGCAGCGCGCCACCCGGCACTCGGTGCAGCACGCCTGCAACGAGCTCGCCGAGCTGCTGGAACACCTCGCCGCGGGCGAGGACCCGACGGAGTCCTCCGGCCGACGCGCGCCCGAGGCCCCCGACGAGTGACCCGGGCTCAGGGCCGCCGGGCGGTCAGCAGCTCGAAGGGCGGATTGGCCTCGTAGTCGTCCCAGAACCCCGCGGGGAACGCCGCGCGGCCCTCGGCCGAGACGGCCAGCGGCGACCAGGCGACGTCGGTGAAACCGGCCCGCGTCAGGGCCTCGGCGTAGACCTCGCGGCGCGGGAGACTGGCGACGAAGGAGACGGGCTCGGGGTCCACAAACGCGGTGACGCGCACCCGCGGACCCACCTCGACACGGCTGCCCTCGAGCTCGCAGTGGAAGCCGTACGGGCGCGGGCTCGGACCGTCGAAGTCGTAGTCGGGGCTCTGGCTGAGGGCGTAGAGGGTGCCGCCGGGGCGGACGGCGGCGTGGATGGTGCGGCACATGGCCGTCATCGCGTCGAGCGTCTCGGAGTAGTTGAGCAGATTGACGGCGGTGGCGATGTCGTAGCCGCGCCCGCCGTGCGCGTCGGTGGTGGCGACGTCGCCGACGGCGTACCGCACGCCGAGCGGGTCGGCGCTCTCGATGCGGCGGGCGACGTCGACCATCTCGCCGGAGACGTCGATGCCGCACACGTCGGTGGCGCCGCGCCGCTTGAACAGGCGGCTGTAGAAGCCGGTGCCGCACGCGAGGTCGACGACGGACCTGCCCCTCACCTCTCCGACGAAGTCCAGAAAGCTGGGCACCTCCACATAGCGGGCCAGATGGAGGGCCTTGAAGCCCTCGAACGCCTCGCCGATCCGGTCGTACTGCTGCTCCGCGCTCGTGCTCACGCTGCCTCCCCGTATGGGTTCGGTGATGTCTGGGAGCAGTCATATCGCGGGACACCGCCGGGGCCGACTGTCAGGAGCCACAAAGATCGCGGCGTCGGCTCGGGCGCGGGCACAAGGCCCGCGCTCCGGATCCCGGGTGTCAGACGGGTCGCTCCGAGGCCCGGCGGCAGTCCGCGCACCGGCCCCACCAGGTGACCTCGGCCTCGTCCACGGTGAAGCCGCTGTCCTGGACCGGGTCGAGGCAGGGGGCCGCGCCGACGGCGCAGTCCACGTCCTCGATCCGGCCGCAGGTGCGGCAGACCAGGTGATGGTGGTTGTCGCCCACGCGCAGTTCGAACCGGGTGGGGGAGCCCGCAGGCTCGATGCGGCGCACGAGGTGGACCCGGGTGAGGTCTTCCAGGACGTTGTAGAGCCCCTGGCGGGACAGGCCCGCGGAGGACCCCTCGGGCCCGGACCGTGCGATCCGCTCCTCCAGGTCGGCCGCGGACGCGTGCGGCCGGCCCCGGAGCGCGGCCAGCACCGCGCGCCGCTGCGCCGTGCTGCGCAGGCCCGTGCGCCTGAGCAGCTCGCCCACGTCCTGGCCGGTCACTACGCGGCCTCGGCGGCCAGGCAGGTGCGGCAGACGACGCGCCGTCCGGCGAGGCGGCTGGTCGAGCGGCTCATGCCGTTGGCCCGCTGGACGTGGGTGGCGAGCACGCGCGCGTGGTCGTGGCAGGTGGCCAGGCCGCAGCGGGTGCAGATGCCGATGCCGGTCGAGTCGGGACGGTTTTCCTGGATGCAGTCGTAGCAAGCCATGTGGGGGCCTCCGTGGGGATTTGTCACCAGAGGTGGCAGGCGTCACTGGCTGCGCTGATATGTACCTCGGTTCCTCTTAAGGTACGTCCCAGTTTGGATCGAGTCCAATCTAGGTCCGCTTCACGTACAGGCGGTTGCCCTGCGGCCCGGTCCACTCCAGGCGTACGACACCGGCCACCGCGGCGTCGCCCGAGCGGGACGGGTCGGCCCAGTAGCCGAAGGCGGGATTGCGGAAGAACGTCGCCCACAGGCCGCCGTGGTGGTCCTCGAAGAAGTTGTTGTGCCCGGCGCCGACGCCCGCGGTCCAGCGCTTGGAGTACGGACCCTCGAGGCGGTCGGCGACGGCGACGACCGCGTCGTACTGGTACTGCGTGCGGCCGGTGCCCGCCGGATCGTAGGCGTGGCGCGTGCCACCGTCGGGACCCGTCGAGGAGCGGTCCCACGCGGCGTGCACCAGGAAATACTTGCCGCCGTACTTGAAGACGTACGCGCCCTCCAGATACGGCTCGGGCGCGTACGGGGTCTGCTGGAACGCCGGGAGGTTCGTCGTCGGGACGATGTCCTCCATGTCGTCGCGGAACTTCGCGTAGACGTGGTTGTGCAGCACCAGCCAGGCGTCGGGCCCCTCGCTGTAGAGGCCGCCGTCGATGTGGTGGTACGCGCCGGGCTCGATGAAGGCGGGCCCGCCGGGCACGACGTCGCCGAACGGCTTGTCGAGATTGCCGTCGACGAGCCGGTAGGGACCCTCCACCCCGCCCTCGCTCACGAGCATGAAGGAGCCGACCTTCTTGGAGTGGTCGCCCATGCACGCGACGAGGTACCACTTGCCGCGGAAGCGGTGCAGCTCGGGCGCCCAGGCGTTGGCCCGCTTGCCGAACTGCTCGTCGTGCCAGTACTCCTGCCACGGCGCGACCACCGTGCGCCCCGGCCGGTTCTCGTCCACGAACTCCGGCGACCACACCTTGCCGCGCTCGGCGCCGGGCCGGATGCCGGTGGTGTCGGCGAGGCGCCACGGGCCGTGCAGTGACGGAGCGGTCCACACGAAGATGCCGTCGTTCCAGGGCCCGGCCGCCGAGAGTCCCGGCACCCGGGTGGTGCCGGTGGCCACGTAGAGCGGGCGGCCGTCGACGGTGAAGCAGTTGACGTAGGTGTCGCGCATCCATACGCGCCCCAACTCCTCGTCCCGAGGCCGCAGTTCGAGCGGCAGGATGAAGGAGTTGTCCTCGCGCGGCCAGAGATCCTCGCGGGTGTCCGCGAGCCCGTACGGTTCGAGGGCGGGCCAGTTGGGCGGATACGGCCGCCCCGCCGGGGGCCGGGCTGGCTGTGCTGGCTGTGCGAACGCGGGGCCCGCGGGGAGTGCCACCGCCCCCATGGTTCCGGCGATGCCGGCCAGCACTCCGCGGCGGCCGATGTGTGCTGCGTTGATCTCTTCCCGGGTCATCAGGCGTGGCTCCTCGGCTGGTCGGTCTCGGGTGTGCAGCATGCTTCAGCGTGGCCACGAATTAAGTCAAGAGCACCTACATAAATGAGTGCGAGAGTGGCAGACCGGGGGCCGCGAGGGTGCTGGTCAGCGGCGAGTGTTGCAGTCGTGTGGCGTTCCCCGAACGTGCTGCGGCCCGGTCACATGTGGTGCCCTGCTGTGTCGTCGCAGGTCAAGTCCGGTGTGGGGGAGTTGTGTTGGGGGTAGGGGGCGTCGCGAGTATTTCGTTCCGACTCATTGACGAAAATCGTCGGCCCTCACATGCTGTCCGGCATGCACGAACACGACGGCCCGCTGACGCGGCTCCGGCGCGGCCACGAGCAGTCCGTCCTCGAGCTGCTGCGCAAGCAGGGCCCCCTGAGCCGCGCCGAGTTGAGAATCCGCAGCGGGCTCTCCCGCACCACGCTCCACGACATCGTCGCCGGTCTGGTGGGCAGTGGTGCCGTGGTCGCGAGCACGCCGCAGGTCGAGACGCGCAAGCGCGGCCGCCCGGTGGAGAAGCTCAGCCTCAACCCGGCCGCGGGCGAGGCGGTCGGCATCGACTTCGCGCGCCGCGCCGTGCACGTCGCGGCCGTCAACTTCGCCCATGAAGTGGTCGGTTCGGCGAGCGAGTCACACGCCCCGGACCTCTCCTGGCCCGAACGCGTCGCGCTCGCGGAACGGCTCCTCGACGCCCTGGCCACCGGCCCGCCCGATGCCGATGCGGGCGATGCCGATGGTCAGGGCCGGCCCCTCGGCGTGCACCTCGACGCGCTCACCGCCATCGGGGTCGGCGTCGTCGGGCCGATCGCCGACCCCGGCAGCGAACACGCCCACGCCCAGGGCATCGACGGCCTGCCCGACCTGCTGCGCAAACGGTTCGGAGCGCCGGTCCTGCTGGACAATAACACCCGGCTCGCCGCCCTCGCCGAAGCGGTCTGGGGCGCGGCCGCCGACAGTAGCGACGTGCTCTACCTGCGCCTCTCGCACGGCGTCGGCGGCGGCCTGGTCGTGGGCGGCGCCCTGCACCGCGGCCGGTACGGCCTGTCCGGCGAGTTCGGACACATCACCGTGGACCCGATGGGCCGCACCTGCGAATGCGGCGGCACCGGCTGCCTGGAGACCCGCGCCTCCCTCGACGCGGTGCTGTACCGCTACCGCGAATCCGGCGGCCGGGCCCAGGACCTCGCCGCCTTCCTCGAAGCCGTCGCCGCGGCCGAACCGACCGCGCTTCAGGTGCTCGAACGCGTCGGCAGCGACGTCGGCGGTGTACTCGCCGCGGTCTGTCACGTCGTCGGCGCGGGCGTCATCGTCGTCGGCGGCGAACTCACCGAGGCGGGCCCCGCCCTCCTCGACCCGGTCGAACGCGCCCTGCGCCGGCACCTGATGCCGATGGCCCACCACCACGTGGACCTGCGCCGCGCGACGCTCGGCGAGGCCGGCAGCGCACTCGGCGGCATCGCCCTCGTCCTCCACGAATCCCCCCTGCTCACCCAGTACCCCCGGCCCGTCCCCGAGGAGCACGCGTGAAGCCATCAGCGAGGAAACCATGGCTGTGATCACCCCCGCTCAGAAGACCACCGCCGAGCCCCGGCGGCAGCAACCGCGCCGCGGCCGCGGCCGACCCCTGCTCCTGAACGTCGTCGCCGTGGCGGCGGGAATCGCCGTATGGGCCGTCGTGGCCGCCCTGGGCTGGGTCGAGAACCTGCCCACGCCTGCGGCCGTGGCCGAGAAGGCCGGCACCATGATCTCCGACGGCACCCTGGCCGACGACGTCTTCGCCAGCCTGCGCCGGGTCCTGTTCGGCTACGCCCTCGGCGTGCTCGCGGCGGTGCCGGTCGGCTTCCTCATGGGCTGGTACCCCACGGTGCGCGCCCTGGTCGAGCCGTACATCCAGTTCTTCCGCACCATCCCGCCGCTCGCGCTGATTCCGCTGGCCGTGGTGCTCCTCGGCATCGGCGAGGTGCCGAAGATCGCCGTGATCTTCCTGGCCTCGTTCATGGCCTGCGTCGTCTCCTCCTTCCAGGGGGTCGTCGACGTCGACAAGACACTGATCAACGCGGCCCGGGTGCTCGGCGCATCGGACCGCACCATCTTCGCCAAGGTGGTCGTCCCGGCCTCCACCCCGTTCATCCTCGTCGGCATGCGCATCGGTCTCGGCGCGTCCTGGGCGACCGTGGTCGCCGCCGAACTCATCGGCGCGCAGGAGGGGTTGGGCTACCGGATGCAGAAGGCTTCCACCTGGTTCGAAATGGACACGATCTTCGTGTCCCTGATCTCCATCGGTGTGCTCGGACTCGTCATGGACCGGCTCCTGCTGCTGGCCGAACGGCGGCTCACCGGCTGGCAGGAGCGTCGATGAACGACTACGCAGCGCACGACGGGACGACGATGGACAGCAAGATCAGCTTCCGGGACGTGGTGAAGACCTTCCCGCTCAAGAGCGCCACCTTCACCGCGCTGGACGGGATCAGCCTGGACATCGCCGACCAGGAGTTCGTCACCGTCGTCGGCCCCTCGGGCTGCGGCAAGTCCACCCTGCTGAGCATGGCCGCCGGACTCCAGGAACCCGACTCGGGCGCCGTCCTCGTCGACGGCACACCCGTGTCAGGTCCTGGGCCCGACCGGGGCGTGATCTTCCAGCAGTACGCGCTGTTCCCGTGGCTGACGGTCCGCCAGAACGTAGAGTTCGGGCTCAAGTTGGCCTCCGTGCCCACCGCGGAGCGCCGCCGCCGCGCCGCGGCGGCCATCACCCTCGTCGGCCTCGACGAGTTCGCCGACGCGCTGCCCAAGACGCTGTCCGGCGGCATGAAGCAGCGCTGCGCCATCGCCCGCGCCTACGCGGTCGACCCCCAAGTCCTTTTGATGGACGAGCCGTTCGGCGCGCTCGACGCCCTGACCCGGGTACAGCTGCAGGACCAGCTCCTCACGACCTGGAGCCAGGAGAAGCGCACCGTCCTGTTCATCACCCACGACGTGGACGAGGCGGTCTACCTCGCCAGCCGCGTCGTCGTGATGGCCGCGAGGCCCGGCCGCATCCACCGCGTCATCGACGTCGACCTGCCCTACCCGCGCACCGAAGAGATCCGGCTCTCGCCCGAGTTCCGGCGCATCCGCAACGAGGTGTGGACCTCGGTCTACCACCAGGACGCGCCGGCCGACGCCGCCTGACACACCGTCACCCCCCCGCCCCTAACCCCGCGTACCACCCCGAGAGGACGTCCAGCATGCCCAGAAGCAGGATCAGGCGCACCACTCTGACGGCGCTGCCCGCCGCCCTGATGCTCTCGCTCTCCGTCACGGCCTGCTCCGGCAGCGCCTCGGAGGACGACAACACGGTCCGCTTCGGCTACATCGCCGACTACAACGGCGCCAGCCTGCTCGCGATCGCCGAGAAGCAGGGCCTGTGGAAGAAGGCGGACCTGACGGCGAAGGTGAAGTCGTTCAACAACGGCCCCGTGCAGATCCAGGCGCTCAGCGCCGACAGCCTCGACTACGGCTACATCGGCCCCGGCGCCATGTGGCTGCCCGCCTCAGGCAAGTCCAAGGTCATCGCGATCGACACCCTCACGTATGCCGACCGTGTCATCGGGCAGCCCGGCATGAAGTCCATGAAGGACCTCAAGGGCAAGCGGGTCGGCGTGCCCGAGGGCACCTCCGGGGACATGATCCTCAACATCGCGCTGGCGAAGGCCGGGATGACGACCAAGGACATCACCAAGGTCAACATGGACCCGTCCACCATCGTCTCCGCCTTCTCCTCCGGAAAGATCGACGGCGCCGGCTTCTTCTACCCCGCCATCGACACCATCAAGAAGAAGGTCCCGGGCCTGCACGAGATAGCGAGCACGAAGGACACCAAGGACTCCTTCCCCACCGCGTTCGTCGCCGGCAACAAGGTGCCCGAGGCCAAGAACAAGAAGGTCATCAAGGTGCTCCAGCAGGCCAACGACTGGCGCCAGGAACACCCCGAGGAGACCATCGCCCTCACCGCCAAGATGCTCCAGGTCACCGAGGCCCAGGCCAAGGCCGACGCCTCCCACGTCGAGACCCTCTCCACCAAGGACCTCGTCGACAAGACCAGGAGCGGCGAGGTGGACACGTGGCTGAAGGAACTTGGCGACTTCTTCGTCCGCAACAAGCAACTGGACGACAACACCGACCCGGGGAAGTATTACGTGGCCGATCTGTACTCGGAGACGTACGCCAAGTAGGCAAGTAGGCAAGTAGGGGAGCCCGACGCATGACACCCGTTCCAGCACTCCAGGTCACCTCGCTCACGACCACCGCCATCAAGGGACTGGGTGTCGTGCCGCGCGACGAGGTCGAACTGACGAGAACGGGGGTCGTGGGTGACCGGGCCTTTCTCCTGGTGGACGCGGAGGGCAACCTGCTGTCCATGACCCGCACGGGAGCCTGGGCCGGACACACCGCCCACTACGCGTCCGAGTCCGGGACCCTGACCGTGACCTGCCCGGACGGCACCGCGGTCACCGACGAAGTACGCCTCGGTGCCGCGCTGGAGGTCGACTTCTTCCGGCACCACACGGTGCCCGGGCGCGTGGTCGAGGGGCCGTGGGCCGGGCTCTTCTCGGACCGCGTGGGACAACCGGTGCGGCTGGTGCGCCCCGACGCCGACAACGGCGGCGTGGACCTGCGCCCCGTCACGCTCCTCGGCGACGCCTCCGTCGCCGAACTGGCCCGCAGGTCCGACCTCGACGCGGTCGACGCGCGGCGCTTCCGCATGACGCTCGGCTTCTCCGGCGGCGCACCCCATGCCGAGGACACGTGGGAGGGGCGGACGGTGCGCGTCGGCGGAGCGGTGCTGCGCGTCGAGGGCCCGGTGAAGCGGTGCGGCGCGGTGAACCGCGACCCGGTCGACGGCTCCGGGGGAGTGCGGGCGCTGTCCTTGATCAAGGGCTACCGGGGCCTGGGCCAGAGCACGTTGGGCCGCGGCGTCCTCTTCGGTGTGTACGCGGACGTCCTGGCACCGGGCCGGATCGCGGTCGGCGACACACTGGAACTGGACGCGGAACCGGCGGCGTTGAGCCATTGAGCGGGCCCGCCGAGGCCACCCTTCAGGACACCCGCGGCGGCGCCGTCGACGCGCGGAGCACCGGCGCCGCGGGCACCCGGGACGTCACCGTGCGCCGCTGCCCGTCGAGCAGCTCGTGGAGGCGGGTCACGGCAAGCCTTCCGACCTGCTGCAACGGCACGTCGAGCGCGGTCACCGGCGGAGTCGTCGCACCGAGCGTGCTCAGGTCGTCGGCCGCCGCCAGGCTGATGTCCTCGGGAACGCGCCGCCCGGTCGTGCCGAGCCCGTGCAGCAGCCCCAGCGCGAGATAGCTGTTGTACGCCAGGACGGCCGTGGCGGCGGCGGGCAGGGAGCGCGAGGCCTCGATGCCCGCGTCGAACGTGGGCGGCAGCGGGCCCAGCACATGGACATGGGCGCCCGCCTCCGAGGCCTGCGCGGTGAGCGCCGCGCGCCGCTGCGCGTCCGCCCAGGAGCCCGCGGGCCCGGACACGTAGGCGATCTCGCGGTGGCCCAGGTCCAGCAGCCGGCCGAGGAGTTCGGCCAGGCCCGCCGCGGTGTCGGCCACGACGGCGGGCAGTCGGCCCACCTGACGGTCGACGAGCACCAGCGGCTGGCGCCGGAAGCGCTCGCGCAGGGCCGCGTCCGTGCCCACCGGAGTCACCATGATGAGCCCGTCGGCCTGCTCGGACAGCCGGTCGGCGAGGGCGGCCTCGCGCTCCGCGTCGTACTCGGACACGGCGATGAGCAGATGGCTCTCGGTGTCCTCCGCCGCCTGCTGCGCGCCGATGACCAGGGGAGCGAAGAAGGGGTTGGAGAGCGTCGGCACGATCAGACCGACCAGGCCCGTGCGGCCGGTGGTCAGGGCGCGGGCCGCGGCGTTGAGCTGGAAGCCGAGCCGGTCCGCGGCCTCCCGCACCCGCAGCCGGGTGCCCTCCGCGACCATGTCGGGGCGGTGCAACGCCCGCGAGGCGGTGGCCTTCGACACCCCCGCCGCGTGCGCCACGTCCATGAGCGTCGCCACTGCTGCCCCCTGCTCGCCGTCCCGATCGGTGGTCCCGACCCGGGGCCGGTGTCCCGAGGTTTCGCCCGGGCCGCTGTTCACTTTCCCTTTATGCCGTGCCATGATACCTGCAACCGGTCTCTGCAACCGGTTGCAGAGACCGTACCCAGCCGGGTGCCCGCACGCCCCGCGCCCTCGCGCCCCCCCTCGCGCCGACGTCGCCGCAGACCGCCCTGCCCACCCCTCATCACGCCGAGGTCCCCATGTCCACCACCGCTCCGCCCTCCGGCGAGCAGGCCGAGGCCGCTCCCGAGCCCGCGTCGCTCGTCGAGCGGCTCTTCCGCGTCCGAGGCCGCGGCAGCAGCCCCCGCACGGAACTCGTCGCAGGCGCCTCGATGTTCATGGCCGCCGCCTACGCCGTCGTCGTGGTCCCCGGCCAACTGGCGGGCGCGGGCGTGCCGCACGGCGCCGCGACCACCGCCGTCATCATCGCCATCGCGCTGGCGACCCTGGCCATGGGCCTCATCGCCAACCTGCCGTTCGTCGTCGCGCCCGGCCTCGGCGGGGTGGCACTGATCGCCTTCACCATCGTCGGCCAGGACCACGTCCCGTGGGACACGGCGCTCGGCATGGTGTTCTGGTCCGGCGTCGCCTTCCTGGTGCTGACCCTGCTCGGCATCCGTGACCTCGTCACGCGCCTGATGCCGATGAACCTCAAGTACGCCATCAGCGGCGGCCTCGGCCTCTACATCGCGCTCATCGGCTTCCGCGACGCCGGCCTCGTCGTCGGCAACGCCGACAAGGCCGCCCTCGCCGTCGGCGACCTGTCGAAGCCCGCTGGACTGCTCGCCCTGGGCGGCCTGCTGCTGCTCACCGCGCTCGCCGCGCGCAAGGTGCCCGGTGCGTTCCTCATCACCATCGCGGCGGTCACGGTCGTCGGCATCCCGCTCGGGGTCACGGACGTCCCCGACAGCCTCTTCTCCGCCCCCGCCTCGCCCGGGCCGCTGCTGTTCCACATCGACATCCTCGGCGCGCTCAAGCCGGAGTACTTCCCGTACATCTTCGCGTTCTTCGTGTCCGAGTTCTTCTCCATGACCGGCACGCTCCTCGCCGTCTCGGGGCGCGCGGGGCTGCTCGACAAGGACGGCAACATCCCCGGCTCCCGCCGCCCCTTCCTCGTCGACTCGGTCTCCGTGATGGGCGGTTCGGCCGTCGGCGCCCCGTCGATGACGGCCTACCTGGAGTCGTCGGCCGCCGCCGACGCGGGCGGCAAGACCGGCCTCGCCTCCGTGTGGGCGGCGTGCGGCTTCGCGCTGCTGCTGCTCGTCACACCGTTCGCGACGCTGATCCCCTCCGCGGCCACCGCGCCCGTGCTGATCTACATCGGCCTGAACATGCTCGGCGCCCTCAAGAACGTCGACTTCAAGGACCCGACCAACGCGATCCCGGCGGCCCTCACCGTCGCGACCACGCTGTTCTTCGGCAACTTCGGGACCGGCATCGCGGTCGGGCTCGCGGCCCACGTCCTGGTCAAGACGGTCAGCGGCCGGGTCCGCGAGGTGCCCTGGCCGCTGTGGATCGTCATGGTCCCGCTGGGCTACTACTTCTACACACTCGTCCCGTGACGGCGCCCCGCCCGTGTGACGACACCCTTCCGAAGGAGCACGACCCCATGAGTGAGCAGCACGACCTCCGGATCAGCGGCGGGCGCGTGGTGTCCACCTTCACCGGCGAGGAGTTCGCCGCGGACGTCCTCGTACGCGGCGAGACGATCAGCGCCGTGCTGCCCCCGGGTACCCCGGCCGACGCCCGCGAGGAGATCGACGCGAGCGGCATGCTGGTCGTGCCCGGCTTCGTCGACGCGCACATGCACATCGAGAGCGCGTTCCTGACGCCGCAGGAGTTCGCCGCGGTGACGCTGGCGCGCGGCACGACGACCGTGCTCGCCGACCCGCACGAGATCGTCAACGTCGCGGGGCGCGACGCCATGCGCTGGATGATCGACGCGGGGCGGGAGACGGACCAGACCCAGCTGTGGGGCGTCCCCTCGTGCGTGCCCGCCCTGGAGGGCCTGGAGCACGCCGGGGCCGCGCTGTCCGCCGACGACATCGCGGAGATGCTGCGCTGGCCCGGCGTGATCGCGCTCGGCGAGGTCATGGACTACCGGGCCGTCGTCGCGGGCGACCGCAGGATGCACGAGATCACCGCCGCCGCCCGCGCGCAGGACGTCATCCTCGACGGCCACTGCCCGAACCTGACCGGCGCCGAACTCAGCGCCTACCTGGCCACCGGCGTGGACTCCGACCACACCAAGAACCGCACCGAGGTGGTCCTGGAGAAGGCCCGCCTCGGCATGACGATGATGCTGCAGGAGAAGTGCCTCACCGAGGAGGTGGCCGAGGCGCTCCTCGCCCTGCCGCAGCTCCCGCCGCTGTGCCTGGTGACCGACGACCTCGCCGCCGACCACATCGTCGACAAGGGCCACCTCGACCACATCGCACGGGTGGCCGTGGCCGCCGGATTCCCCGCGCACGTCGTCCTGAAGGCACTGACGTGGACGCCGGCCCAGCGCCTGCGCCTCCACGACCGCGGCGTCGTCTCGCCGGGCAAGCGCGCCGACCTGGTGCTGCTGCGCGGTGAACTCGCCTCGTTCGACCCGGCGTTGGTGCTGTCCGGCGGCCGGGTCGTGGGCCGGGACGGCGCGCCCGCACGCTCGGCCGAGGGCGCCGGGACACCGGCCGTCGCGCCCCTCGACAGCCGCGTCGACGTCGAACCGCAGGACGCCGACACGTTCCGCTGGACCGTCGACCTGCCCGACGGTGTGCACACCTTCCGTGCCATGCGGGTCAACGAGCGGGACACCTACACCGAGGCGGCGGAGGTCCAACTCCCGGTCCGCGGCGGCGAGGTGCAGTGGGAGGGCCGCGCCGTCGTCGTGCGCGTGCGCAATCGCTACGGACGTGAGGGCGCGGTCTTCGCACCCCTCCTCGGCCGCGAACTGACCGACGGCGCGGTGGCCTCGACGTATGCCCACGACAGCCACAACCTCCTGACCATCGGCACCTCCCGCGCCGCCATGGCCACCGCCGCGGCGACCGTCGTCGCCAACGGGGGAGGCGTCGCCGTCGTCAGCGGATCCGAGGGCGAGTCGATCGCGGCGCGCATGCCGCTGCCGGTGGGCGGTGTGCTGTCGGCGCGCCCGGCCGGGGACGTCGCCGACCAGGCGGCAGCGGTGCGGGGCGCGTTGGAGAACTGGGGCTGGCGGCACCTCAACCCGTTCATGAGTGTGTCGACCCTGACGCTCGCCGTCTCACCCGCCCTCAAGATCACCGACCGTTCCCTGATCGACGTCGTGCGCCGCGAGGCCGTGGGGGCGACGCCGGGAAACTGACCCGCGCCGGCCGGCCCCGAACGGCCCGCAACTGCGCGCCTTTTGTCCGCTTCAGATCGTCAATTGACCGTGTGTTCAGAGGGGGTGGGGTGCGCGAGCTGCACGTATGGCCTAAAGTGACGACTTGACTACACTGTGAGGCGACACGAACAGGGGGCGGGAGCAGTGCGCGACGAGCAGGTTTCCAGGTGGGAACGGGCGGCATGCCGGACAGCGGACCCCGACGAGTTGTTCGTCGAGGGAGCCGCGCAGAGCAGCGCCAAGCGCATCTGCGGCGGCTGCGTGATCAAGACCGAATGCCTGGCCCACGCGCTGGATCAGCGGATCCAGCACGGGGTCTGGGGCGGGATGACCGAGCGCGAGCGGCGCGCGCTGCTGCGCCGGCGGCCGACCGTCACCTCGTGGCGGCGGCTGCTCGAGGCCGCCCGCGCCGAGCACGAGCGGCCTGTCCGAGCGGAGCACGCGGGGGTGTCGTGAGGGGCGTTTTCGGGGCCTGATCCGAACGACCTAGCCCCACGCCCCGAGCGTGAACTCGGCGATGACGACCGAGAGCAGGAACGACGCGGTGATGGCCACGAGCCCGACCGGGACGATCTTCCAGCCGATGCGGCGCAGCAGCGGCAGATCCTTTCCGAGGGAGAGCCCCGCCAGCGTCAGCATGATCGTCGCGATGGACAGGAAGTCCACCGACGCCACAAGGCGGTTCAGCGTGTCCGAGGCGAAGAACCACGGACTGGACACGTACGCGCCGACGGTGGTGATCCACACGATCGCCGAGACCTTCCGGCTGACCTTGGCCAGCACCAGCCCGACCAGCACCAGGGCCAACAGCACGGCGTAACCGCCGATGATGTCCAGGCCGACGTGCCCCGCCGCGACGGACGCGGTGCCGATGCCGAGCACCGTCAGCACACCGAGCGACAGCCACAGCGGGAGCTTGATCTCGCCCGCGGACGAAGCCACCTGCTCGCGGAAGGCGCGGTTCTCCGCCGCGCTCCGCTCGACCTCGTCCGGTGTCGTCTGCGCGGCCTCCGTCGCCTCCGAGCGCCCATGGCGCGTCAGGAAGCGGTAGAAGCGGTCGGCCAGCGGCAGCGCGAGATAGATGCCGACGTACACACCGAGGATCGTCGTGATCAGGTTGGAGACCGCGGCCATGCCCAGGATGGCCTGCTCGTCGCCGGGATAGGCGGCCACGATGCTGGCCGACGACGCGGCCATCATCGACCCGGAGCCGACACCGGCGCCCATCGCCAGGGCCAGCGGGTCGAAGATGTTCCAGTTCGACACCAGCGAGGTCAGCAGCGTGATGAAGACCGCTCCGAACATCGTGCCGAACACATACATGGCGAGGACGCCGCGGTACTGATCGGAGTCGGGACCGTACTTCTCCGAGACCATCGCGAACGACGGCTCGCGGTCCAGCGAGAACGTGGCGCCCACTGTGGCCTTGCCCATCCGCAGCAGCACGGCGAGCGGCAGCGCGATGGCGACGGTGCCGAGGAGATGCCCGATCTCCTGGAGCAGCAGCGCGGGGCCGGCGTCGGCGAGCGTCGGCAGGCTGGGGCCGATGTTGAACGCCAGCCGGGCCACCAGGATCATCACGGCGACACCGACGAGCGCCGCCGCCACCTTCTGCAGGTCGATGCCCAGCGGCCGGAACTTCTGGATCGACACCAACAGGCCCAGCAACAGGCCCCACACCATGGGGAAGATGATGATGGAGCCGATGCCCAGGTCGATGTCGAGCTCGCCGATGAACTGCACGACCAGCGCGATCACCAGGGCGAGCCCGGCGATGGGCAGCGTCTGACGGGTCCGCGTGCCGCGGTCGTTCGGCTTGACGAGGGTGGACATGTCGTCACCCGGCCCTTCTGATGTCACGGTGGTAGGCGGCGCCCTCGAACCGGGCACGCTGCTCGGGATCGCCCGCCGCGTCGACGACGGTCCACGCGAGCGCGCGGGCCGCTTCGAGCATCAGCTCGTACGCCGCGTCGGTGTCGGCGACGGCGGCGAACCCGTGGGAGTGGATGGGTACTTCGGCCCCGGGGATGCTCAGCCAGGGGTGCAGACTCGGGATGACCTGGCTGACATTGCCCATGTCGGTCGACCCGCCGCCGAGCCGGCCGCCGGACGTGGTGTCACGACCGAACGACTCCATCGCGGCCGTCCAGTACCCGGCCAACGCGTCGTCCTGGAGGAGCGGTTCGTACAGCGGCTCGGTCGCCTCGATCACCACCTCGGTGCCGCTCGCCAGGGCGGCCCCCTCGAAGCAGCGCCGCACGCGGGCGAGGAGCGCCTCGTACTCGGGCAGGGTGAACGCCCGGCACTCGAAGTCGACGACCGCGCGCTCCGGGATGATGTTGGTGGCCACGCCCGCCTCGGACACGAACAGGGCCACGCGATGGTCACCGGGGATCTGCTGACGCAGCAGCCCGATGGCGACCTGCGCGATGGTGGCACCGTCGGCCGCGTTCACACCCTGGTGGGGCGCGGCCGCGGCGTGCGCGGCACGCCCGGAGAACACCGCACGGTAGCGGCCGACCGCCTGCGCGGTCGTCCCCGCCGGGTTGTACGAGACACCGTCCTGCACCGGGTGCACCATCAGGGCCAGGCCCACACCGTCGAACGCGCCCGCCTCCAGGAGCAGCGACTTGCCGCCGCCGTGCTCCTCGGCCGGGGTGCCGATGGCCTTGAGCGTGATGCCAAGCTCGTCGGCGTACGGGGCCAGGGCCAGGGCCGCGGCCACCGACGCACCGGCGATGAGGTTGTGCCCGCAGGCATGGCCGACCTCGGGCAGCGCGTCGTACTCGACACACAGCGCCACGGTCAGATCGCCGCTGCCAGCGGTCGCGGTGAACGCGGTGGGCAGGCCGCCGGTGCCGTGCTCGACCGCGAGCCCGCCCTCGGCGAGCAGCGCCGTGATCGCCGCGGCGGCCCCGGTCTCCTCGAAGGAGAGCTCGGGACGGGCGTGCAGGCCGCGGGCGAGCGACAGCACCGGCCCCTCCCATTTCGAGACACCGGCCGAGGTGTCCTTCTTGAGTCGGTCGCCTTCGGCGACGGTGTGTGTCCGGCTCATGGAGGACTCCTCAGTAGCTCAGCGACGGGAACGGGGAACCGGCGGCGCGCGTGGGCGTCCACACGGCCTTGGTCTGGGTGTACTCGTCCAGCACGCCGGGGCCGGAGGACCGGCCGTGCCCGGAGTCACCGAAGCCACCGAAGGGCACGGCGACGTGGATCGTCTTGTACGAGTTGATCCAGAAGGTACCTGCCTTCACGGAGCGAGCCACATGGTGGGCCCTCTCGACGTCCTGGGTCCAGACCGCTCCGGCCAGCCCGAAGGTGGTGGCGTTGGCGCGCTCGATGGCCTCGGCCTCGGTGAAGAAGGAGTCGACCCCGACGACCGGACCGAACACCTCGGTGGTCTCCAGTACGTTGGCGGGGCTGACCCCGTCCAGGACGGTGGGCAGCACCCAACGCCCCTCCGCGAGCGCGGAGTTGGTGACCTGGGTGGGAAGGTTCACCGCCGTGGCCCGGCGGGCGCCGCCCGCGATGCCCGCCTCGACGAGCGAGGTGACCGTGGCGAACTGCGACTCGGTGATGATCGGGCCGACCTCGGTGTCCGGGTCGAGCGGATCGCCGACCCGCAGCCGGGCCGCCCGCTCCGCGACACGTGCCACGAACTCGGCGTGCACCGACCGCTCCACCAGCAGCCGCGAACCGGCCACACACGACTGCCCGGCCCCGGAGAAGATCGCGGACACCGCGCCGTCCGCCGCCCGGTCCAGGTCCGCGTCGGCGAACACGAGGTTGGCGCTCTTGCCGCCGAGCTCAAGGACCGTCGGAATGCCCGCGGCCGCCGCCGCGACGGCCACCCGCCGACCGGTGCCCACCGAGCCGATGAAGGACACCTTCCCGACCCGCTTGTCGCTGGTGAGGGTGGCACCGACCGTGGAACCCAGGCCGGTGGCGACGTTGAACACACCGTCCGGCAGACCGGCCTGGTGTGCCAGCTGAGCCAGGCGCACCGTGGAGGCGGGGGTGAACTCGCTGGGCTTGACGACGACCGCGTTGCCCGCGGCGAGCGGCGCTGCCGAGTTCCAGCCGCCGGTGAACAGCGGTGCGTTCCACGGTGTGATCGCCACGACGACACCCCACGGGACCCGCTCGGTGTACGTGTGCCAGTTGCCCGGCACCGGGATGGTGTGTCCCAGCAGTTTGTCCGCCCAGCCCGCGTAGTAGCCGAACATCTCGGCGACCTTGGCCGCCTCGCCGCGGGTGTCGCGGATCGGCTTGCCGGTGGTGGCGGACTCAAGCGTGGCCAGTTCCTCGACGTGCTCGGAGACGGTGCGCGAGACCTCGCGCAGGATCGCCGCCCGCTCGAAGGGGTCGGTGGCGGCCCACACTTCGGCCCCGCGGACCGCGCTCGCCAGGACGGCGTCGGCGCCCTCGGTGCCGGCGTCGGCGTAGTCGGCCACCCACTGAGAGGTGGCGGCGGACGTGAGGCGGACGGCCTCGCCGCGGCCGGCGACGACACGGCCGTCGACGAACGAGCCGAGGCCCTGCGGGAAGTGGGCGTCCAGGGCCGCGCGGGCGGTGGCGGCACCGGAGGTGGCCGGGCCGATCGGGAGAGTCGTGGTGTTCATGGTGCGTCGGTCCTTAACGCGTGAGGGTCGGTGCGACGGTACGGGCTATCTCGGAGAAGTCGGCGGCCGGGCCGAGGTCGGCCAGGGCCTCCTGCCACCGTTCGCTCGCGGCGGCCAGCAACCGAGGTGTCTCACCGCGCTGCTTCGCGGTCTCGACGGCCAGGGCGGCGTCGCGCGCCATCAGCCCGAGCGAGAACCCGGAGTCGTACGTGCCGCTGAGCACCCAGTCCGGGTACATGGCGGCGGACGCCTTGCTGGCACCGGACGCGCCACTGATGCCGGCGGCGGAGGCGGCCGGGTCGACGCCGTAGGACTTCGCGACGGCCAGGGCCTCGCCGACCGCCACCAGGTTGACCGCGGCCAGGATGTTGTTGAGCAGCTTGACCACGTTGCCCGAGCCGGGGCCGCCGAGGTGTCGGAACTGGCCGGCGGTGAGGGCCTCCAGGACGGGCCGCGCGGCATCGAGGGCGTCCGGCTCCGCGCCCACGAACGCGGTCAGCCGACCGGCGACGGCGCCGGTGCGCCCACCGGAGACGGGCGCGTCGACGAACGACACACCGTGATGCGCCGCTCGCGCCGCGCACGCGGCCGATGTGTCGGGCCGCGACGTCGTCGTGTCGACGACGGCCACGGTGCCCGGGCTCGCCAGCAGCACAGGCAGGCTCGCCTCGACGACCTGGGCCGACGGCAGGGACAGCACCACGTACGGCGTGCCGGCGAGCTGCTCCAGCGTGTCGACGGCGTCCACACCGGCTTCCCGGGCGGTGGCCCGCGCCGCGGGAGAGGGGTCGTACCCGCGAACCTGCCAGCCGCCGGCGACCAGGGCCGTGGCCATGGCACCGCCCATCGATCCGAGGCCGACGACGGCGATGTGCTTACTCATCTGTGCTCCTTGCGGGAGGGCGGGGGCGAAGAGGCGCGCGGCCCCCGTCGCTCGGGGTGTCAGTCGAGATAGATGTCCAGGTCCCGCCAGAGCTGCTGGGTGCGGCGGATCGCGGCGCGGCTGCGCTCGGGCCGCGCCTCCTGCATGCCGGCGAGCAGCCCGTAGACGACCGACGTGGCGGCGGTGACGGACTGGAAGAACGAGATGCCTTCGGACGGCACGATCAGCAGGTGGTCGGCGATGTCGGTGGCGAGCCGCCCACGGCGCATGTCGGTGATCGCGACGACGGTGGCTCCGGCCTCGTGGGCGGCCTCCGCGGCGGCGATGACCTGCTTCGTGGACCGCCACATGTTGACGACCAGCAGCACATCACCCGGACCGACGCTGTTCACGGCCGAGGCCAGGTGCACACCGGCGCGGTTCTCCAGCGTGATCGGATATCCCATGGTGGAGCCGAGGTGTGCCATCACGGTGGCGGGACCGGCGAAGGAGCCGACACCGACGACGAGGATCGACCGGGCCTCGGCGAGCGCCGCGATGGCGGCCTCGGCCTCCGCCGCGGAGTTGCTCTCGAGGGTCTGGCGCAGGTTCTCGACGTCGTGCGTCAGTGCGTCGTGCAGCGGGCTGCGGTGCTCACCGTGCTCGGTGAGCGTGTCCTCGGTGGAGATCTGCACCAGGTAGCGTGCCCGCAGCTCCCGCTGCAGGTCGGGCCAGCCCTGGTAGCCCAGGGTCTGCGCGGCCCGGACGACCGTGGAGCTGTTCACGTCCGCCCGCTCGGCGATCTGGGCGATCTCGGCGTACGAGGCGAGCTGCGGATTGCGCACGATGACATCGACGACGCGGGTCTGCGCCTTGGACAGGGGCACGTCGGGCAGGGCGTCGCCCAGCCAGTCGGCCTGGCCGGGGTTCCTGGGGGTGCGAGGTGAAGGCACGGGCGTTGCTTTCTGAGAGAACGAGCAATCTGCAAGTGCGATTGCATAAACGTACCTCGCAATTCCAGTTGCGGGAACCCCTGCCTGCGCCCGCCGTCCGCGCGACCTCAGGTGATAGAGATGGTCCTGCCGTGATCTTCACCGGAAGGAACCACCGTTGAGCTCCGACGCCGCCCCCGTGCTGCGGGCCGTGGAGGGACGCGCCGCGTACCTCACCCTGAACCGGCCCCGGGCCCTGAACTCGCTCACCCACGCCATGCTGCGGTCGATCGCGGAGGCACTCGACACCTGGGCGGGCGATCCCGCCGTCGGGACCGTCGTGCTCCAGGGCGCGGGGGAGCGGGGCCTGTGCGCGGGGGCCGACATCCGGCTCTTCCACGACGACGCGCGCAGCGGTGACCACCGTGCGTCGCAGGCCTTCCTGCGCGACGAGTACCGGCTCAACTCCCGTATCGCGCACTACCCGTTGCCCTACGTCGCCGTCATGGACGGCATCGTCATGGGCGGCGGCGTCGGGCTGTCCGCGCACGGCGGCATCCGTGTCGTCACCGAACGCTCGAAGGTCGCGATGCCCGAGGTCGGCATCGGCCTGGTCCCCGACGTCGGCGGCACGTACCTGTTCACGCGCGCGCCCGGACACCTCGGCACCCACCTCGCGCTCACGGGCATGGCGATCGGCGCGGCCGACGCGATGCTGTGCGGCCTCGCCGACCACTACGTACCGTCCGAGGCACTGCCCGGGCTGCTGCGCGAGCTGGCCGACGCGGAGCCGACCGAGGCCGTCGCACGCCACACGCAGCAGGCACCGCCCGGTGTCCTCGCCGAGCAGCGCGCATGGATCGACGAGTGCTACGCCGCGGACACGGTCGAGGAGATCGTCGAGCGGCTCTTCGCCACCGGCGATGTCGCCGCCAAGGAAGCCGCGGACCTGATCCTCTCCCGCTCGCCCATGGCCGTGAAGGCGACGCTGGAGTCCCTGCGCCGCGCGGCCCGCCTCGACTCGCTGGAGCAGGCCCTCGACCAGGAGTACCGGGTGATCTGCGCCGCCCTGGACACCCACGACCTGCCCGAGGGCATCCGCGCCCAGATCATCGACAAGGACCGCGACCCCCACTGGTCCCCGGAGACCCTGGCCGGGGTCGAGTCCGCCGACGTGGAGCGCTACTTCGCGCCACTGGGGGAGCGGGAACTGGGCCTCGGCTGACCGGTCGGACGGGGCCCGGGGCGGGCCTCAGGCGCCCTGCGCCAGCCGCCGGTGGAGCTCCTTCACGGCCGGCACCAGCTCGTCCACCGGCCCCTCGACCTTCACCGACGGGGCGACCTCCTGGACGGGCAGGGCGTTCACCGGGCCCTGGGGCCGCCCCCACTCGGCCAGCCACCCGGACAGCTGCGCCGAGGACGCCACGTACACGATCCGGTCGAGCCCGACCCAGGCATGGGCCGCCGAGCACATGGGGCAGTGCTCACCGGAGGTGTACACGGTGGCGGAGGCACGCTCCTCGGGGGTGAGGTGCTCGGCCGCCCAGCGCGCGAGCTCGAACTCGGGATGCCGCGTCGAGTCACCACCGGCGATCCGGTTGCGGTCCTCGGCACGGACCTTCCCCGCACCGTCCACGAGGACGGAGCCGAACGGCTCGTCACCGGCGTCCAACGCCTCGGCGGCCAGCTCCACACACCGGCGCAGATGGTCCAGTTCACGCTCTTCCACGGCGGCCTCTTTCACTCCGGGCAGGGACCTTTGTCGTAGCCATCCTGTCAGCGCGTCACGTGGTTCACATGACGCGGGCGACACCGACGTAGAAGCCGCTCAACTCCTCGGCGGGCGCGGGCCCGGACCTGTACCACCGGGTCGCGGTCACCAGGCCGGGATCCACCAGCTCCAGGCCCGCGAAGAACGGCTCGACCTCGGCCCGCGTCCGCATCCGCAGCGGGATCGCGCCCCTGCGGTAGGTGTCGGTCACCGACTTCACCAGATGCGGGTGCTCGTCGGTGGTGCCGTGCGACAGCACCAGGTAACTGCCCCGCGGTAGCGCGTCGACGAGCGTCCGGGTCAGGCCGTAGGGGTCCTCGTCGTCGCCGATGAAGTGCATCAACGCGATCATCGACAGGGCGACCGGGCGCGAGAAGTCCAGGAACGTACGGGCGTGGTCGAGGATGCCCTCGGGGCGGCGGACATCCGCCTCGATGTAGTCGGTGGCGCCCTCGGGACTGCTCACCAGCAGGGCCTCCGCGTGCCGCAGCACGATCGGATCGATGTCGGCGTACGCGACCCGGGCGGACGGCACGATGCCCTGCACGATCTGGTGGAGGTTGGGCTCGGTCGGGATGCCCGTGCCGATGTCGAGGAACTGGTCGACGCCGTTCCCGGCCAGCCAGGCGGCGGCGCGGTGCATGAACGCACGGTTGCGCAGGGCGTTGTGCCGCGCCTCCGGCGGCAGTTGCTCGCCCACCGCCCGGTCGACCGGGTAGTGGTCCTTGCCGCCGAGCAACCAGTCGTAGACACGGGCCGGGTGCGGTCTGCTCGTGTCGATGCGGTGCTCGGAGGGCTGTTCCGTCATGTCCGACTCCAGGTGTGTGCGAAGCGGGGCTGCGGGGTGCGGCGTCACTCACGCGGCGCCGGTCGGCGTCTTTGCCGGTACGGTCCCCGTGATCGGCGGCACCTCCGCCTCCGAAGCGCGCACCAGGCGCGGACCGTCCGGTCCGTACACCGCGCGCGGCTCCGGGAAGGCGAACAGCAGGGCGAGATAGACGACGGCCGCGAGGACCAGGCCGACCGGCAGGGAGATGTCGGTGCCGCCCGCGAGCGTGCCGAGCGGGCCGACGAACTGGCCCGGCAGATTCGTGAACAGCAGCGCCAGGCAGGCCGAGACCAGCCACGCCGTCAGACCGCGCCAGTTCCAGCCGTGCGTGAACCAGTAACGCCCGCCCCGCTGACGCCGGTTGAAGACCTGGAGCGCCTCCGCGTCGTACCAGCCGCGCCGGGTCACGTAGCCGAGCGCCATCACCACCATCCACGGCGCGGTGCACGTGATGATGAGGGTGGCGAACGTGGAGATTGACTGGGCGAGGTTCAGGGCGAACCGGCCGACGAAGATGAACGCGATCGACAGGGAACCGATGAACACCGTCGCCTGCACCCGGCCGAAGCGGGGGAACACGGACGAGAAGTCGAGGCCCGTGCCGTACAGCGCGGTCGTGCCCGTCGCCATCCCGCCGATCAGCGCGATCAGGCACAGCGGGAGGAAGTACCAGCCGGGGGAGATGGCCAGCAGCCCGCCGACGTAGTTCGGGGCCGCAGGGTCCAGGTACTTCTCCGCCTTCGCGGCGATCACCGACGCCGTGGCGAGGCCGAACACGAACGGCAGCAGCGTCGCGATCTGCGACAGGAACGCCGCACCCATGACCCGCCCGCGCGGCGTGGCCGCCGGAATGTAGCGCGACCAGTCACCGAGGAACGCGCCGAAGGACACCGGGTTGGACAGCACGATCAGCGCCGAGCCGATGAACGACGGCCAGAACATCGGCGTCGACGTGGAGGCGAACGCACCCGTGTAGCCGGGATCGAAGTCCCCGGCGAAGGCGAACACACCGAGCACGAACAGCGCGGAGGCGGCCAGCACCGCGATCTTGTTCACGAACAGCATGAACCGGAAGCCGTACACGCACACCGTCAGGACAAGACCCGCGAACACCGCGTACGCGACGCCGTACGAGACGTCCGACTCGGGCAGGCCCGCCAGCCGGTGCGCCGCGCCGATCAGCGCGTCGCCGGACGACCACACGGAGATCGAGAAGAACGCGATCGCCGTGAGCAGCGACAGGAACGAGCCGACGACGCGGCCGTGCACGCCGAGGTGCGCGGACGAGGAGACCGCGTTGTTCGTGCCGTTGGCCGGGCCGAACACGGACATCGGCGCCAGTAGCAGCGCGCCCGCCACCAGGCCCAGGACCGTCGCGGCGAGCCCCTGCCAGAAGGACAGGCCGAACAGGATCGGGAACGCGCCCAGCACACACGTGGCGAAGGTGTTGGCGCCGCCGAAGGCGAGACGGAACAGGTCGAGGGGACCGGCCGTGCGGTCCGCGTCGGGAATCCGCTCGACACCGTGGGCCTCAACTTCGGTGAGACCGGGGGACGTTGTGGCCTCGGGTGTCGCGTCGACCATGCGTAACCGCCTTATGGATCTTGCCGGACTTCATCGGGGAGACGGTATCCGTGTCTGCTCGGCGGCGCGGGGGCCGGGTCCCGACCCGGCGGCCCCCAGCACCAGCACCTGAATCGCCAGCACCGCCCCGCCGCGCGCCCAGTCGTGGAAGTCGGAGACCTTCGTCTCCAGATTGACCGGGTCGGCCGCCGGATGGCGGTTCGCGCGGATCGCCTCCTCGATCACGGGCGCCGCCACATCGACGAGACCGACCCCCTCCCCGGCGAGCAGGATCTTCTGCGGCATCGCGAAGTTCGCGATCTGCGCGACGAGGGTGCCCAGCGCGCGGGCCGCCTCGTCGACCACCCGGGCCGGGAGCGGCTCGCCCTCGACGGCGCGCGCGAGGATCTCCTCGTACGTGGCGTCCTCGCCCGTGGTGGCCCGCACTTGGCGGCGGATGCTGGGGATCGTCAGGAGGGAGACGGCGCTGCCGCGCCGGCCGTCGGCGGAGAGCGGGCCGCTGGGGTCGACGATCCAGAAGCGGCCCACGCCGCGCCCGTCCTCGGCGGTCTGCACCCGCCGGCCACCGCTGACCAGCCCGTACCCGAGCCCCGCGCCGATCGTGAGCACGGCGAACCGGTCCAGACCCCGGCCCGCCCCGAACCAGCTCTCGGCCTCGACGAGCGCGCTCACATCGTTCTCGACGACCACGGGCAGCCCGGTGCGCTCGCGCACGAGCCGCCCGAGCGGCACGTCCCGCCAGCCGAGGAACGCCGACTCGTCGACGACGGAGCGGTCCTGCGCGCGGCCGCCGAGTCCGATCCCGATCCCGCACAGCGAGGGAAAGTCCCGGGCGAACGCATCGGTCAACTCACCGATGGCCGCGACGACTTCAGCCGGTTCGCGGCTCGCGAGCGGCGCGTCGCGGCAGGTCACGATGTCGCTCCTGAGCGTGGTGACGACACCGTAGACCGTGTCCTCGGTGATCTTGAATCCGGCGAAGGCGCGGGACTCCGCCACGATGTCCAGCGGCCGGGACGGCCGGCCCTGACGGGACTCCGAGCGCGCCGGGCCCTCCGGCGCCTCGACCAGCAATCCGGACTCGGTCAGCG
The DNA here is from genome assembly GCF_035798155.1 of Streptomyces endophyticus. Lineage (NCBI taxonomy): Bacteria > Bacillati > Actinomycetota > Actinomycetes > Kitasatosporales > Streptomycetaceae > Streptomyces > Streptomyces endophyticus. The sequence continues at coordinate 32,167 of NZ_JAOZYC010000157.1, forward strand.
GCTTGGTCAGCCGGGTGAGACTGCCCGCGGACAGGTCCAGGCGCCGCGCGAGTTCACTGCGCGACAACGGCCCACTGGTGAGCACCTCCAACGCCACGGCGCGCTCGCCCGAACTGAGCGGCACCCAGGTGTCCGCCTGCGCGTTCATCGCCAACTCCTCTCCCCATTCCTTCTATTACGAAAGGAATGACGTCACCCTAAGTCGCTGCGACCCCGTTCAGGTAGTCGCTGCACGCATCTTGACGGTTCGAAAGTTCTGCCGCGAAAGTAACGAAGCCGAGGACGAGGCCGAACCCCAGACGAGGGAGTCCCCGATGACTGTCGCCTCCAGCAGCCCGCCGAGACACCTGCCGCTCGCCGACAGTGCCCCGCGCCAGAAGCCCAAACGCCCCCTCGGGGACGGTGCGATCGCCGCACTCTTCATCGCCCCGGCCATGCTCGGCTTCGCCGTCTTCCTGCTGTGGCCCACCCTGCGCGGCATCTGGCTCAGCTTCACCCGCTTCAACCTCCTCACACCACCGCAGTGGGTCGGCCTCGCCAACTACGAGCGCATGGTCAACGACCCCATCTTCTGGGACTCGTTGAAGGTCACCATCGAGTACGTCGTCATCAACATCGGCGTACAGACGGTGTCGGCGCTCGCCATCGCCGTCCTGCTGCACCGGCTCACCCAGTCCTCCCTCCTGCGCGGCATCGTCCTCACGCCGTACCTGATGTCCAACGTCGTCGCGGGCATCGTCTGGCTCTGGATGCTCGACACCCAGCTCGGCATCGGCAACGAGATCATCGCCGCCATCGGCCTCGACCGCATCCCGTTCCTCGCCGACGAGACCTGGGCCATCCCCACCATCGCCCTCATCAACGTGTGGCGGCACGTCGGCTACACCGCCCTGCTCCTCTTCGCGGGACTCCAGGCGATACCCCACGACATGTACGAAGCGGCGCGCGTCGACGGGGCGAGCGAGTGGCGGATGTTCACCCGCATCACCATGCCGCTGCTGCGGCCGGTCCTCGCGGTCGTCCTCATCATGACCGTGATCGGCTCCTTCCAGGTCTTCGACACCGTCGCCGTGACCACGGCCGGAGGCCCCGCCAACGCCACCAACGTCCTGCAGTTCTACATCTACGGCTCGGCGTTCGGCCGCTTCCAGTTCGGCTACGCCTCCGCGATGTCCGTGGCCCTCCTGGTCGTCCTCAGCGCGATCACCATCGTCCAGTACCGGATCACCCGGGCCGGACACACCGACCTCGGCTGAAGAGAGGAGCACCGACATGGCCACCACCGCACTCGCGGGCCCGCGCACCGTACGGCCGAAGCGCCGCCGCATCTCCTTCGGGCGCGCCGTCGCCTGGACCGCGATGGGCGCGATCGTGCTCGTCACCCTGCTGCCGTTCTACTGGGTGCTGCGCACCGCGCTCTCCTCCAACCCGGGCGTCGCCGCCGACCCGACCTCCGTGCTCCCCGTCGACCCGACGGGCGGCGGCTTCGAGCGGGCGCTGGGCCTGCAGTCGACGAAGGAGGCCGTCGCCCAGGGCGGCGCCGGCGGCGGGCTCGACTTCTGGCGCTACCTGCTCAACTCGATCGGCGTCTCGACGCTGATCACCGTCTGCCAGATCCTGTTCTCCGCCATGGCCGCCTACGCGTTCGCGCGGCTCAACTGGCGGGGCCGCAACACCGTGTTCGCCCTGTTCCTCGGCGGACTCATGGTGCCGACCATCTTCACGCTGCTGCCCAACTTCGTCCTCGTGAAGGAACTCGGACTCATCGACTCCCTCCTCGGGATCGCGCTGCCCACGATGTTCATGACACCGTTCGCCGTCTTCTTCCTCCGCCAGTTCTTCATGAACATCCCGCTCGAGGTCGAGGAGGCCGCGCTCCTGGACGGCGCCGGACGCATCCGGATCTTCTTCCGGGTACTGCTGCCCATGGCGTCCACCCCCGTCATCACCCTCGCCGTCCTGACGTACATCACCTCCTGGAACGACTACTTCTGGCCGCTGATGGTGTCGTACAGCGACAGCTCCCGCGTCCTCACCGTCGCCCTCGCGATGTTCCGCGCACAGACCCCGCAGACCGGCTTCGACTGGTCCGGGCTCATGGCGGCGACCCTCATCGCGGCCCTCCCGATGCTGCTGCTCTTCGGGGTGTTCGCGCGCCGGATCGTCAGCTCCATCAGCTTCACCGGACTCAAGTAGGAGGCACCGGATGCGATTTCGTACGCTCGTCGCGCTGACCGGAGCGCTGGCGCTGTCGCTGACCGGGTGCGCGGGAAGCGACCCGGCAGCCCGCTCGTCGAGCACCGTCACGTACTGGCTGTGGGACGCCAACCAGCTGCCCGCCTACGAGGCCTGCGCCAAGGACTTCGAGAGACAGAACCGCGGCCTGGACGTGAAGTTCACCCAGATCGGCTGGGAGGACTACTGGACCAAGCTCACCGCGAGCTTCATCTCCGGCACCGAGCCGGACGTCTTCACCAACCACATCCAGAAGTTCGGCCAGTTCGCCGACCTGGAGGTGCTCGAACCCCTCGACGACCTCGGCATCAAGGACACGGACTACCAGCCGGGCCTCGCCGCGAACTGGGCCGCCCAGGACGGCCACCAGTACGGCGCGCCGAAAGACTGGGACACCGTCTCGCTCTTCTACAACAAGAAGATGCTCGACGCCGCCGACCTGTCCGCCGACGACCTCGACGCGCTGAACTGGAACCCCAAGGACGGCGGCACCTTCGAGAAGGCCATCGCCCATCTCACCGTCGACAGGAACGGCAAACGCGGCGACGAACCCGGCTTTGACAAGCACCAGGTCAAGACCTACGGCCTCGCCACCAACGGGGCAGGGGACGGCGACGGCCAGACCCAGTGGAGCCCGTTCACCGGCTCGGCCGGCTGGTCCTACACCGACAAGAAGCGGTGGGGCGAGGAGTACCGGTACGGCGACAAGACCTTCCAGTCCGTCATCGAGTGGTACTTCGGCCTCGCGAAAAAGGGCTACATGGCCCCCTTCACCGACTGGAACGGCAGCCTGAACCAGGCCAACGCCCAGTTCGCCGCAGGCCACGCAGCCACCGCCTTCGACGGCGCCTGGATGCTCTCCACCTACGCCGGGTTCAAGGGCATCGACTTCGGCACCGTCCGCAACCCCACAGGACCCACCGGCAAGCGCGCCACCATGATGAACGGCCTCGCCGACTCCGTCACCAAGGGCGCCCGCAACAAGACGGGCGCCAAGAAATGGGTGACGTACCTGGCCTCCGACGCCTGCCAGAAGACGGTCGGCAGGTACGGCATCGTCTTCCCCGCGACCCCCTCGGGGACCGACACGGCCGTCGCCGCCTACAAGAAGAAGGGCATCGACACCTCGGCCTTCACCACCCCGGTCGACGACCGGCGGCACTACCGCACCTTCCCCTTCCCGATCACCAACTACGCCGCCGACGTGTACGCCCTCATGCACCCTGCGATGCAGGACGTCTTCGGCAACGGGGCGCCCGCGAGCCGCCTCGACGACACCAACGACCAGATCAACCTCCTGCTCGACCAGTGACCCCCGAAGCACGTACCGAAAGGCATGCGCACATGACGTTCACCCTCGGCATCGTCGGCGCCGGACAGTTCGCCGGCGGCTTCGCCAAGCTGTTCCTCGCCCACCCCGGCGTCGACGCCGTCCACGTCACCGACCTGCTGCCGGAGCGAGCGGAGCAACTGGCCGCGAAAGAGGGCCTCGCCGGAACCTTCCCCTCGTACGAGGCGATGCTGGAGTCTCCCGACATCGACGCGGTCGCCATCTTCACCCAGCGCTGGACCCACGGCCCGCTCGTCCTCCAGGGCCTCGACGCCGGCAAACACGTCTACTCGGCCGTCCCGATGGCGATCACACGGGACGAGATCGCGGCGATCATCGACGTGGTCCGCCGCACCGGCCTCACCTACATGATGGGCGAGACCAGCGAGTACAACCCGGCCACCGTGCACGCCCGCAACCAGATCGCCGACGGCGCCTTCGGACGGCTCTTCTACGCGGAGGGCGACTACGTCCACGACATGGACCTCGGCTTCTACGAGGCGTACCAGTACAGCGGCGGCGAACGCTGGAAGGAGACCGCCAGTTACCCGCCGCTGCTCTACCCGACGCACGCGGTCGGCGGAGTGCTCGGTGCCTGGCGGACCCACGCGGTGAGTGTCTCGGCGATCGGTGTGAAGGACGAGCGCGGCGACGGCGTCTTCGACACCGAGGTCAGCCAGTTCGGCAACGACATCTCGAATGCCACCGCCCTGTTCGAGGTCGCCGGCGGCGGCTCGTTCCGCACGAACGAGTTCCGGCGGGTCGGCTACCCCTCGCACATCAGGGAGTCACGCTTCCGGTTCTTCGGCACGGACGCCAGCATGGAGCAGCTCGCCACGGTCAGCTTCTGGCAGGACAAGAAGGGCGTGCAGGAGATCACCGAACTCCTCGAACCGAAGCCGTCGTTGAGCCCGGACGACCCGTCGCTCGAGAAGATCGCGCCCGCCCTGCGCGCCGCGTTCACCTCCGGCTCGGCCCCCGTCCACGACCGCTCCCGGCTGCCCCGCGTCTACGACGACATGCCCAACGGCCACGAGGGCAGCCACCACTTCCTGGTGGACGACTTCGTGACCGCGGTCAACACCCGCACCCTGCCGTCGGTGAACGCGTGGGTGGCCGCGCGCTACACACTGCCGGGCATCGTCGCCCACGACTCGGCGCGCCAGGGCGGAACGCGCCTGGAGATCCCGGACTTCGGGGACGCGCCGGAGGCCTGAGGAGGACCGGCCAGGGTGTCAGCCCCGCCCGAGGACGCAGAAGTCGTGCCCCTCGGGGTCGGTGAGACACGTCCACGGGACGTCGCCCTGGCCGAGGTCGATGTCGGTGGCGCCGAGGGTCTTCAGGCGGGTGACCTCCGCCTCCTTGTCGTCACCGGCGTACGGCAGCAGATCGAGGTGGACGCGGTCCTCCACGGTCTTGCCGTCGGCCGAACGAAGGAACTCAAGATACGGCCCCACGCCCTGAGAGGAACGCAACGCCGCCCGATCATCAGCCACTTCGTGCACCGTCCAGTCCGTGGCCCCGCCCCAGAACCGGGCCATGGCCCGCGGGTCCGCGCAGTCGACCACCACGGCGGCGATCGGCCCGGTGTCCCGGTAGACCTCCCGGGGCTCAAGGACGCAGAACTCATTGCCCTCCGGGTCGGCGAGCACCGTCCAGGGCACCTCGCCCTGACCGACGTCGGCGGGAGTCGCGCCGAGCTTCTTCAACCGCGCGACCGTCTCCGCCTGATGAGCGGGGGAGGTGGCCGCGAGATCGATGTGCACACGGTTCTTCGTCGCCGTCTTGGCGTGCGCAACGGTGACCACGTCGATGCACACGGCACTCGCGTCCGGCCACACGAAGCCGCCGCCGGGCTCCACATTGGTCACACCGGGCGCCTCGCTGGACACACCCCAGCCGAGCGCCTGCGCCCAGAACCGCCCGACGAGGGCGTCGTCGACCGCCTTGATGTTTACCTGAACAGGTCTCAGTGCCATGCGGGCGACCCTATGCAGCCGTCACCGCCACCGCAGCCGGTTGCCCGTCGTGTTGCGGGCGAGGAACAGGGTGAGATACGCCTGGCCGGCCATGGCGCCGATGCGGTGCTCGCGTCCGTAATAGGTGTTCTCCGCGTCGGCGCCGTACGTGCGGCCGTCCGCGAAGCGGGACATGAGGGTCAACTGGTCCTGGTTGTGCAGCCGTTCCCACTTGGCGGCGGCCGGGTCGATGCCGGTGTCCTGGCCGGTGAGGGAGACGAGCAGGTCGAAGTTGCCGAAGTAGAAGGGGAAGTGGGTGCCCCAGTCGTTGCCCTCGGGGTAGTAGATCTCCGGCGAGTTCGCACGGTAGATGGGGCTGGTGCCGCCGTCGGGCAGCGCGAACGGCTTCTCGACGAGCGCCGCGTACGTCCGGTCGATGTTGTGCAGCGCGGCACGTGGGGCGGCCCGGTTCGCGAGGCCGAACACGAAGCCCTGGTAGAGGCTCTGGTCGAAGGCGACCATGTACAGCGGGTGCAGGCGGGCGTGGTTCTGCAGGGTGCCGTCGTCGGCGATGTTCGTGCCCCGGAGCCAGCTCGACAGCCGGATGCCGTTGATCGTCTCGTCGCTCGTGAGGTCCGCGGGGCAGGCCGCGGCGGCCAGCAGCAGCTCGATGTTGCGGCGGGTCCAGCGGGCGTGGTGGGGGTGGCCGGGCATCATCACCGCGGCGAGGGAGAGCGCGGCGGCACTCCAGTTCTCCTCCTCGGCCTTGCTGTCGCCGGGGGAGACGACGGTGCCGTCGGTGCGGGTCATGTAGAGCTGGTGGCCGCTGGTGCCGACGAGGAAGATGTCATTCCCCGTGGTCAGCCGGTCGGCCTCCCAGATCAGCATGGCCGCCACCTGGCCGCGATCGGTGGCGTCGAGCGCGTCCCACATCAGCCATCCGGCGAGCGCCGTGTAGTACGCCCACAGCGCGGTCTGCCAGTCGCCGCCCCAACGCGTGGCGGCGTCGGTGTTGTTGGCCCGGTGGCGGGCGGCGAGGGTGCGGATCAGGTTCCGGGTCCGGATGGTGGCGTTGGCGGCGGACAGCGTCCGCTCGTCGTAGGTGCGGGTGGTCAGCGCGGTGGCGGCGGCCACGGCGGCCATCGCGGGCAGCCGCACGGCGCGCTCGTCGGTGCCCTTCAGGTCGATGTACCCGTCGGGCAGGTACCGCGTGTAGGTCGCCGCGTACCAGGGGCCGATGAGATAGCGGGAACTCCCGGCGAGGATCTCCTTGACCCGCCTGCCGGCGGCGTCCGCTCCGGGGTACGTCCCCAGATTTCGCCAGTCGATGGGCACGACATCGTTGTCGACGGCCTCGGCGGGACCGGTGCCCGCGAAAGCGGCAGCGGCCCCGATCGCGCCGGCGGCACCCAGGAATCTTCGGCGGGACGGCAGGGGAAGCGACGGCACAAGGACACTCCTGTCTGGGACGACTCAGGGCGGCTCAGGGCGACTCAGGACGGGTCTTCAGCTCGGCCGATCCTGGCAGCGCCACCGGGGCGGCACAAGGGTCTACACCACTTGCGCTGTGCTCAGGCGGTTACCTGGACGGTCGCCCGATCGGGAGACCGGCCCGGGAGGCCGGCTCGCGGCCGGTGCGCCAGGGAGCGGCGCAGGACCGCGCCTCGGTATGCGTGGAGTGGTAAGGAGGGGGTAGGTGCGCCGCCGAGGCGCTGCGAGAGGAATCGGCACCTCGTCGGCCGAAGGGACGGTTATGGGGCAGGCTCGGGTTCGGTTCCCTGTGCGCTGGGAGGACGGAGGTGTCCTGGTCGTACAGGTCGTGGGCCGGTTCGACGCCGATGCCGCGGCGGAGCTGGGCGCACTGATGGGGCGCCTGGACGCCACGGGCCAGTCAGGCCTGGTGGTGGACTTCCAGGACGCCGAACACTGCGGGGCCGACGGAGCACGCCGGTTCGTCGAAGCGGGCCTGGACATGACGGCGGGCGGCGGCGCGCTGGCCGTCGTGGCGGACGCCGCCCAGCAGACCGTGCTGCGCGCCGCGGGGGTGGACCGCCTGCCCCTTGGCGTGCACGACGATGTCGCCGCGGCCCTCGAAGAGGTTTCCGGCCGGCCGGCCGACACGCTGGGGGACCGGGACGCGGACGCGGGATCGGACTCCGCGCTGCGATAGCCCTGCGGCCCGAAGCGCACCGGCATGCAAGGGCGTCCAGCACAGTGGTGCCATGACGAACTCCGGCGCCCGGTTCATCCCCGGCATCGAACTGTCCAGGGCCCTGTACGAAGAGGCGGTACGGCCGATCCTTCGGGAGGCGTTCCCCGGACTGCGCCACGCGGCCGCCCGCATCGGCAGCGGATCCGAAGTGCTGGGCTTCGACACACCACGGTCCGCGGACCACGAATGGGGTCCACGGCTGGAACTCTTCCTGACACCCGAGGACCGGGCCGAGCATGGCGCACGCATCCACGATGTCCTGGCACAGCGGCTGCCCAAGCACGTACGGGGCTGGCCCACGCACTTCCAGGAGAGCGGGAACCCGCTGGACCCGGTCGGCCACATGCAAGCCACCGACGGCCCGGTCAACCACCGCGTCGACATCCACACGCCGGACGACTGGGCGGCCGATCGCCTCGGCCTGAACTCCGCCACCGCGGAACCGAGCGTGAGCGCATGGCGTGCCAGTGGCAGCGCATCTCCCAGGAAGAGGCGTTCGTGGGGCGCTGCGCGGAGAGCGGCGACGACATCGGATCGGCCGTCGTGGCAGGCCGCCTCGTGCGCGACCTGATGCGCCTGTGCCTGCTCCTGGACCGACGCTACGTTCCGTCCACCAAGTGGCTGGGGAGCTCCTTCGGCCGGCTGTCGGTGGCGGGCCCGCTCACCCCGTCGCTGCGCGGCGCGCTCGCGGCCACGGATCACCCCACCCGGGAAGCGCACTTGTGCGACGCCTACGAGACCGTGGCCATGCTGCAGAACGCGACCGGCCTTGCCGCCCCACTGGACCCGACTCGACGGCCCTACCACTCCCGCCCCTTCCTGGTGCTGCACGCCGACCGCTTCGCCCAGGCGCTGGCCGGCACCCTCACACACCCGGCCCTGCGTGAACTGCCTCTGGTGGGAGGCGTGGACCAGTGGGCGGACAGCACCGACCTGCTCCACCAGTCCCGTGCCGTGCGCGCCGCGGTGCACGCGATCCGGTGAGCCGACCGGTGTGCGAGGCCGACCGGAAACCGCACAGGAGCGGCGTGAACTGGCCCTGACGAACCCTGGGATGGCCGGGCACCATGGTCCGGTGGTCGGACGGGAGGGCCGTCGTGAGCGCGAGGGTGCGTGACGTGGTGCGGGACGTGGTCGCCGAGGTGGCGCCGGACGAGGTCCTGCTGCTGGACAAACTGGCGAACCTGGACGAAGGCCGGGTGACCCGCCTGTTCGCGCGGACCGTCGAGGACGGTGAACCGTACGAATGCGGCCACGTGGACGTCACCGCGCCCGTCACCCCGGTGGTGTGGCTGGCACTGGACGAGGCCGCCCGCAGCACCACCTGCCGGACCGCCGACCGTCGCACCGCCCGCCGGAAGCCACTTCTGCGCCACCTGTTCCGCCGCCCGGCCCGGCCCGCTCCCGAACTCCGCTGCCTCTCCGCGGCCCAACTCGATGCCGTACGCCACCTGGTGCACGCCCACGCGCATTCGGCGCGGCTCGGCGAGGACGCCGCGCAGGCCCTCGCGGACTCGGTGGTCTCGCGACTGGCACTGGAACTGACCGATGCGAGCTGAGGCCACCACTGCACCACAGGCGGCTCTGGGCGGGTTCGCCCGCATGTGACCCCGCCCCGCTGGGCGCGTTGACGACCGCCCCGGGGAGATCCCGTGAAGCCCAGGAATGCCCCCGCCGCTTCCGGGCACATGCGTCCTACACCTAACTGGGTGGCCGAGCCGATCCGGCCACCGCACAGGGAAAGGACCCACGTCGTCTTGACGTCTCAAGCCGCGCGTACAGCCGAGGAGTTCTCCGGCCCCGGAGCCGGCACCCGTGACCCACGCCGCTTCCTGTGGCGACTGACCGCGGCCACCGGCGGCGGCATGTTCATCGACGGGTTCGTGTTCGCCTCCGTCGCCTCCGCGCTGGCCGGCAGCGCGATGTCCCGCGAGATCGGCGTCACCCTCACCTGGGCCACCCTGATCTCGTCGTCGACGCTCGTCGGCACCTTCTTCGGCGGCCTCTTCCTCGGCTATCTGACCGACCGGGTCGGCCGCCGCCCGATGTTCACGATCGACCTGTCGGTGTTCCTCGCCAGCGCGGTGCTCATGCTGTTCGTGACCGCCCCCTGGCAGGTCATGGTCCTCGGCCTGGTGATGGGGCTCGCGGTGGGCGCCGACTACTCGATCGGCTCCCCGCTCCTCGCCGAATTCGCGCCACGCGCGCGGCGCGGCAACTACCTCGGTGTCCTGGAGATCCTGTGGAACGTCGGCTACGTGGTGGCGTACCTCATCGGGTACCTGATCAACAGCCACTGGCCTTCCGCCTGGAACATCACGCTCGCCGCGAGCGCCGTACCCGCGGTGATCTGCCTGATGCTGCGCCACGGACTGCCCGAGTCCCCGCGCTGGCTGATGTCAAAGGGCCGCCGTGAGGAGGCACTTGAGGTCCTGACCCAGTCCTTCGGCGCCACCGGGACACGTACCCCCGACGCCGACACGGCCGACATCCACGCCGAGCGGGCCGAGGACACGCGCTACTCGATGCTCTTCTCCCCGGACTACCTTCTGCGCACCGTCTTCGTGTGCACGTTCTGGATATGCATCGTGCTGCCGTACTTCGCCCTGACGTTCTTTCAGCCGACCGTCCTCACCGCGATCGGCATGGGCAGGTCGGCGCTGGCCGGGGCGCTGCTCGGGACGATCATCGCGCTGGCCGGAGCCGTCACCGGCTGGTTCCTGGTCGACAGGGTGGGCCGCCGCAAGATCCTGATCTGGCCGATGTTCGGCTGCGCGCTCGCCCTCTTCCTGGTCGCCCTCGGCCACCGGCTGCCGCTGTGGGCGGGCACCGCCTGCTTCTTCGGCTACCTCTTCTCGTACGGGATCATGAGCATCCTGCCGGGCGTCTACCCCGAAGAGGTCTTCCCCACCGCGATCCGCACCTCGGGCGTCGGCCTCGCCTCCGCCGCGAGCAGGATCGGCGCGGCCATCGGCACCTTCCTGCTGCCCCTCGGCCTGGAACACCTCGGCCTGGGCTGGTGCATGGCCGGCATGGGCGTGGTCTCCCTCATCGGAGGTGTGACCGCGCTCGCCTGGGCCCCGGAGACGAACGGCCGCCTGCTCACGGACACCGGCCACCGCACCCAGCGCGGCCGCCGCCTCGTCGCGCCCGCACCCGCGCCGGCGGGGCAGGGGTAGGCGTCAGGACCGCGTGAGGGTGTACGAGAGCTGGTAGTTGGCGCCGTCCTTGGTGAAGTTCAGGATGCCGCTGCCGTCCTCGGACAGCGTGTGCGAGCCCAGAAAGTCACTGCCGTCGCCCGGGAGACCATCGGCCTCGTGAAGCGTGATGGTGACCTCGTCCTCGAACGCGTGGTACTCGTCGATGGCGTACTTCTGGCCACCGCTCATGCTCGGGAGCAGGATGTTCTGGCCGTTCACGGCGAGCTTGGGGTCGTCGTGGCGGAGCCAGTCCTCGGTCTCGATGCACTTGAGCGTCTTCAGGTGGAGATTGGCCATGGTGTTGCTCCCCGTTCTGGCGATCGGTCTCGCGTCGGCTGGTCGGCCGTACCCCCGCAGGTAAGCATCGTGAACTGCGGGCCTTCTTGCCGGGCGCGGGGTCGATACGCAATCTTCACGAGTGCGGCACGGGTTCTGGGGCCGGGAGTTGGGAGTGGGCGGGCTCGTGTGTTCGTATGTGGCGGTGATTGAGAACGGCCCTTCCGAACCCGAAGACCAGACCCCGACCGTAGAAGAATGGGACACCCCCTCGGACCGCAAGGCCCGCAGGGCGCGTCGACGTGAGGCGCGCAAAGTACTGCGTTCCCCCGCTCGTACGGCAGCGAAGGTGACGGCGACCCTCGTCGTGGTGCTCGCGTTCCTCGCGCTGGGCGACCGGTGGACCGTGCTCTACGCGGAGAACATGGCGGCGAAGAAGGTCCAGGAGGCGTTGAAGCTGCACGCCCAACCCGAGGTGCACATCGACAGCTTCCCCTTCCTGGGGCAGGTCCTCATGGGCAACATCGACCATGTGGAGGTCAACGTGCCCCACGTGCCCGCGGGACCGGTCTCGGTCGCGCAGGTGAAGGGCTCGGTCGACGACATCCGGATCGTCGGAAGCGTCCCGTCCTCCGTCAAGGGCGCGGTGCTGAGCAAGGTGCGCGGCGACGTACTCCTCGACTTCGACGACCTCAACCGCGAAGTCGGCGCCTCCCAGGTCAAGTTGGCCCCCGGAAAGCAGCGGAACACGGTGCAGCTCAAGGGCGGTCTGCCGGTGGCAGGCAAGCAGGCCAGGATCGAGGGCCGTGCGCACCTGGAACGGACCGGAGAGCACGGTCTGGCCCTGTCGGTGGAGGACACTCGCATCGTGGTGCCGGGACTGCTGACGTACACGCCGGGCCAGGGCGGTGGTCTGCAACTGACGGCTCCCGTGGTCAGCAGGATGGACCAGCGTGAGGCCGAGCAGGCGACAGGACAGCCGCTCCGGCCGGGCCGGCTCCTGCGGGGCGGCGCTCTGGACGCGCTGGCCGAACACCCTGAGCTGCTCAAGCCCGCGGGCGTCGATCCGTCGCTGATCGAAGGCCTGCAGAAGCTGCAAGAGCCGAAGGTCGCGAAGAAGATGGAGTTCGCCGCACAGCTGCCCAAGGACCTGCCGGGCGACCTGCGGCTGCGCGACGTCGCCGTCACGGACGACGGCATCCGCGCTCAACTGTCCGGCAGGGATGTCCCGTTGGGGACCTGACGGATCAGGGACGGGTGCTCCAGCGGGGTGCGGTACTCGCCCAAGCGGCGTCCCATTGCGCGAGGTTGTGCCGCTGGATGAGCCGACTGGTCGCGGCGTGGACCGCGAGGCCGGTGAGGGGGACGGCGAGGAAGGCGAGGAGCGCCCAGCCCATGGTGTGGTTGCGGATCTGTTCCGTACTCGAAGGGGGCCGGGTGAGCCTGCCCTCGGTGTCGGTCCAGACCAGGACGGTACGGCCGGCCGGCAGCCCGGGTGCGACATCGGCTTTCCCGGTGCGTGTGTGGCCGTGCGGGTCGGTGTAGCGGACGGGGACCGGGTAGCGGGCCTCCTTCGCCTCGTCCGATCCCGGTTCGGGGTGACGCGGGGCGTCGTGGGTGAGAGTGGCGGGGCGCTGGGTACGGGTGAGCGCCTCGTGTTGGGCGGTGCTCTGGTAGTGGCGGTGGGCCCTGTCGCCGGCGGCGAACAGCGCGGCCGGCGCGGTGGCCAGTACGGCGAGGGCCAGGGCGAGGGTGATCCAGGCGTGCAGGCGGTCGCTGGGCCGCCGGAGCGGGGTGCGCCGCCACCGCCACAGCAGGACGTGGAGGCGGCGGCGGTGTGCGGCTCGGGGGTCGGTGGGTGGTGGCTGGGCCGGGGGATTCCCGCCGGTCATGGTGGTGCCTCCTTCCTGGTGGCGGGAGCAGCCGCGCGAGCACGTCCGGGCGCTCTTGGCTGGTGTGCCGGGCCGGGGTAGCGGATTAGCGCGGCCGGTCTGGTGGGTGGGTGTGTGCGGTGGCGGGGTGGGTGTGTGCGGCCTTGAGGAGTTGTGCGGCGCCGCGGACGGCGGCGGTGTGGGGCGCGGGGACGGGACGCAGCGGCACGTGCAGCCGGTCGGCGAGACGGTAGGTGATGTCGGGGTGCAGGGCACCGCCGCCGGCCAGCAGAGGGCCCCGGGCCATGGCGTCGGTGGTCAGGGAAGTGCGGTCCTGGCGCAGCATCGAGGCGGTCATGTCGGCGAGGGCCTCGCCGATCCGTGCGGGCCCGGTCGTCCGGTCGCGGGTGTCTTCGGTGCCCAGCGCGGTACGGCGTGCGTCGTGGACGGCGCCGTCGGCGAGGAGGACCACCTCGGTGAGATGGGCGCCGATGTCGATGACGATCAGCGGCCGGGACAGGTCGGAGCCCGCGGCGTGGGCGATGGCGCGGGCAGTGGGGATGGTCAGCACGCTGCGCGGACGCAACGCCTGGACGGCCGCGTGGGCCTGGGACCGGTAGGCGAGTCCGTCCAGGACCGGTGTGGCCACCACGATCAGCGGGCGGGCGAAGCGGGGCAGCCGGTGGGCGAGGAGCCGCTGGAGCATCCGTGCGGTGCCGGGCGCATCGATGATGGTGCCGCGCTGGATGGGATGGATGGCTCCGGCACCGGGGAACGTCACGGTCGGCACGTCGAGGATCAGCCCCCGTCCGGAGATCCAGGCGCGGGTGCGTGCACTGCCCATGTCGAGGGCGATGCCGTGGTGTTGCCGGAGCCAGGACCGGTGACTGAGGAGAGTCATGGGCCGGCCTCCGGTACGTGTGGGCAGCGAGCGCAGTAGCGGGCCTGCGGCACGATCATCAGGCGGTCGCGGTCGATGGTGCGACGGCAGCGGTGGCAGTGTCCGTAGCGGCCCTCAGCGATGCGGTCGAGGGCGGCCTCCACATCGGTGAGGACCATACGGGCGCAGGCCGCGAGCGTGTGGTCGACCTGTGTGCGGGCGGGGGAGTGCTGCTGGAGGGGCCGACCGGTACGGGAGGCCGCAGCGGCGAGCCGGCGCAGTTGGTCCTCGCGGAAACGCCGCTGTTCCTGGAGGTTGTCCCGCAGGGCTGCGAGGTCCTGGAGCGACAGCCGCGCGGTGTGGTCGCTGATGGTCTGATGGTTCACCACTTCACCCCTTGGGACAGGGCGGGAGGGACAGGAGCCGACGGGAGGGAGAGGGGCGGCGGGTCAGGTGGCGGTACGGCGTCGGCAGGTGACGCAGTACTGGGTGTAGGGGAGGATTTCGAGGCGTTCTTCGGGAACGGGGGTGTGACAGCTCCGGCAGGTGCCGTACGTGCCGTCTTTGACGCGGGCCAGGGCGGCATCGATGTCCTGCAACGTCTGCTCGATCGCGGTCTTCTGCGTGGACATCAGCTGCTCGTCGGTGTGGCCGTCCGCGGCGAGGGCGTGGAGCTGGGTGAGGCTGGTGGTGCGGGCGTGTTCGAGACGCCGGCGGGTTTCGTGAGAGGCGGGCCGCTCGGGGCGGGGTTCGGTGCGGGATGCGTCGAGTGACACGGTGCAGGGGTCCTTTCACGGCCGGGGATGTGCGGGAATGCCGCGTGCCGGGCCGTCGGGGCCCGGTCACCTTCCACCCTGGCCGGGACGCCGGAACAAACCCATCGGGCGCGGGCCCCATTTCCCCGGGACACGGGCTCCATCTGCCGCCCGGCGGTGCACCCGTGACGGAGGGGATGGGGAGACCGCACCCCGGAATGTGGGGCCTGGACCCCATCGCCGTACGGGCCCGGGCCGGGGGATGCTGGTGGGTGCTCGGTCGTCGGCCAGGACCGCGGTTCCCACCCAGGGCGCGCGATGACCGACAGTAGAGCCGTATGCGGTCGGTGTGTTGTTGAGGGAGGGGTTTCGCGGTGTTGCTGTTCTGGCGGGTGTTCGGGCTCAATACGGTGGTGCTGGGCCTGGCCACGGCTCTGTTGTTGTGGGCCCCGGTGACCGTCTCGGTGCCGATTCTGCTGACGGAGGCCGTCGTCCTGGTGGTGGGCATGGGGGTCATGCTGATCACCAACGGTGCTCTGCTGCGGTGGGGGCTGGCGCCGTTGGCCCGTCTGACCGCTCTGATGGCGACGGTCGACCTGTTGCGTCCCGGTCAGCGGCTTCCGGTGGCGGGCAGCGGCGAGGTTTCCGGGCTGATCCGTGGTTTCAACGCGATGCTGGAGCGGTTGGAGGCCGAGCGGGCGGCGAGCAGTGCGCGTGTGCTGCTGGCGCAGGAGGCGGAACGGCGTCGGATCGCGCAGGAGCTGCACGACGAGGTCGGTCAGAGCATGACCGCGATCCTCCTGGTGTTGGGGCGCGCCGCGGACGACGCAGACGGACCGCTGCGGGAGGAGCTGTACCAGGCGCAGGAGATCACCCGGGGGAGCCTGGACGAGGTACGGCGCCTGGTGCGGCGCCTGCGCCCCGGTGTCCTGGACGACCTCGGCCTGGTCAGCGCGCTGACCTCGCTCACGAACGACTTCTCCGCTCATACCGGGTTGCGGGTGGTGCGCCGGTTCGATGCCGGTCTGACGGTGCTGGACGACGAGGGGGAGCTGGTGTTGTACCGGGTGGCGCAGGAGAGTCTGACCAATGCCGCCCGCCACGCGGATGCCGAGCGCCTCGAAGTGGCCCTGGAGGACACCGGCGGCGCGGTGACACTGACCGTCACCGACGACGGCCGGGGTATCGAGACGGTGTGTGAGGGCGCCGGCATCCGAGGCATGCGTGAGCGGGCCCTGCTGATCGGCGCCGACCTCGACATCACGTCCACGCCGGGGGCCGGCACCCGCGTCCGGCTCACCGCCCCCCTTTCCAGGAAGCAGCTGTGACCATGCCCGACCCGTCCAGGACGACCATGCCCGACTCGGCCCAGGCGGATGCGCCCGAGCGGCCCGAGTCCGCCCGGCCGGAGGCGCCCACGACGTCGAAGGTGTTTGGTGTGTCGGGAGGGTCGGCAACGTCGCCCGTCCGGATTCTGCTGGCCGACGATCATGCGTTGGTGCGCCGCGGGGTGCGTCTGATCCTGGACCGGGAGCCGGACCTCGAGGTGGTCGCCGAGGCGGGGGACGGCGCGGAGGCCATCGAAATGGCGCGGACCCACGAGGTGGATCTCGCCGTCCTGGACATCACGATGCCCCGCCTGACCGGGTTGCAGGCGGCCCGTGAACTGGCCGCGCGACACCCGGGGTTGCGGATCCTGATGCTGACGATGCACGACAACGAGCAGTACCTGTTCCAGGCGCTGAAGTCGGGGGCGTGCGGGTACGTCCTGAAGTCGGTCGCCGACCGGGATCTGGTGGCCGCGTGCCGGGCGGCGGTGCGCGACGAGCCGTTCCTGTACCCGGGGGCGGTGACGGCGCTCATCCGCAACTACCTGGACCGGGTCCGGCACGGCGAGGAGGCCTCCGGCGACCTTCTGACCCCGCGCGAGGAGGAGGTCCTCAAGCTGGTGGCCGAGGGCCATTCCTCCAAGGCGATTGCCGAACTCCTCTTCATCAGCATCAAGACGGTGCACCGGCATCGGGCGAATCTCTTGGGCAAGTTGGGTCTGCACGACCGTCTGGAGTTGACCCGGTACGCGATCCGGGCCGGTCTCATCGAGGCGTGACTGTCCTGGCCCGGGCCCATGTGACGGGGCACGCGGTGCGCTGCGTTCGACCAGGGGCAGGGTCGTGGGCGCGTTCCGTCGATCCGGTCCCATGGTGCGAGGGAGGTGGCGGTGCCCCCGGTGTCAGGGGCTGTCCCAGAGGCCTTCGTCGGTCTCCACGACGTCGATGTCGCAGCCCGCGCACATCCCGGTCGACCGGCCCTGGCCGAGCGGGATGACGTCCATGGCGTCCTCGTGCGGGCATGCGTCCTGGTCGAGGGGCCGGGCCAGGGCGGCGGCGTAGGCCGCGGGCGTTCCCGGTTCGGGTTCGATACCCAGGAGGTCGTGCTCGAGGATTGCGATGCGGCTCAGGTCGGGGCGTTCGGGGTGCTGGGTGTCAGGTCTGCCGGGGTGGCGATGTTTTCTGTACCAGGGGGGCATGGGTCCACGATCCGCTGTTTTGTGCATCGTGGTCTCTTTGGTTAGCCGATCTAGGTGAGCGCGAGTGGGGTACGAAGACGACGGAGGGCACTGATCGAGCGGTCGCATCGACGACGTCGTACCCGGAATCAGACGGGTTCGAGGGATGGGTCACCGGCCGGCGTCGGTGCCCACTGACGGCAGGTAGCGCGGTGCCCGCCATGCGGAGAGGCGGGACTCCATCGACGCGCCCAGTGACAGCAGCTGGCCGTCCTGGTGGTCTCCGGCCATCAGCAGGATGCCGACGGGCAGCTCACCCACGAATCCCGCGGGTACCGAAAGGGACGGGTATCCGGAGACGGCCGCGGGGGTGGACGACGGGATCACGTCGTTGTCGCCCCGCACGCAATCGGTCGTCCACGCGGGCGGGTTGGTCGGCGAGGCGATGGCGTCCAGGTGGTGGGCGGCCATGGTCTCGTCGATGGAACGCCGGGAAAGGTCCTTCAACTCCGCCCGCATGGCCCGATATTTCGGGTCGGTGGTCGACGGCGCGGCGAGGGCCTGCTCGAACAACTCCTGTCCGGCAAAGCACGTCTGCTCTGCGGAATGGGTGCGGTTGAACTCGATGAGCCCGGCGAGATCCCGCGGCCCGTTGCGGGTGGCGAGGTAGGCGTCGATGTCCCGGTGGAACTCGCTGAGCAGCGCCGGGAATTCGAGGTCGGCAAGCCGCTTCTGATACGGCGGCGTCACCTCGACGACCTCGGCGCCCGCCGCGCGCAGCTTCTTCGCCGTACGGGTCATCAGGGCGTCCACGTCGGAGCCGAGCGTCGGCAGCCGCCACAGGCCGATCCGCTTGCCCCGCAGGCCGTCGGGGCCGGGCAGCGCGTCCGTGCGGCCGGGCGCGCCGGCGGCGCGCACGTCGGCGTCACCGCTGATCACCGACAGGGTGAGCGCGGTGTCGGTGACGTTGCGGGCCATGGGACCCGCGGTGTCCTGCTCGGCGGAGATCGGGACCACGCCGTCCTGGCTGACCAGGCCGAGGCTGGGCTTGTGGCCGACCACCCCGTTCATGCCGGCGGGGCACACGATGGAGCCGTCCGTCTCGGTGCCGATCGCCACCTGGGTCAGCGTCGCGGCGAGCGCCGCGGCCGAACCGGAGGAGGACCCGCAGGGATTGCGGTCCAGTACGTACGGGTTGTGGGTCTGCCCGCCCACCGCCGACCACCC
The DNA here is from genome assembly GCF_035798155.1 of Streptomyces endophyticus. NCBI lineage: Bacteria > Bacillati > Actinomycetota > Actinomycetes > Kitasatosporales > Streptomycetaceae > Streptomyces > Streptomyces endophyticus. The sequence goes on from NZ_JAOZYC010000157.1 coordinate 50,617, forward strand.
CGACGTCGGCTTTTGCGCACGGAAGTTCGCCCACTCGGAGAGGTTGGTCTTGCCGAGGACGACCGCACCGGCTCTGTGCAGCCGCGCCACCAGGTCGGCGTCGGTACGGGGCGGTTTCTCGGCCAGCGCCAGCGATCCGGCCGTCGAGGACAGCCCGCGGGTGTTCACGTTGTCCTTGATCAGGACGGGGATGCCGTCGAGCGGGCCGCGGACGGCGCCGCGCCGGTGTCGGGCGTCGCTGGCGGCGGCCTGGCGCAGCGCTGTCGGGTCGGTGCGCAGCACCGCGTGGATCTTGGGGTCGACGGTTCTGATCCGCCGGAGATAGGCGGTGGTCAGCGCCGACGGGGTCAGCGAACCCTTCGCCATGCGCGCCTGCAGTTGCGGGATCGTCACCGTGTCGAGGTCGACGCCCAGCGACCTGTCCGTGCCGGCCGCCGACGGTAACGGCGCGGCGACGAGAAGGGGCACCGCCAGCAGGAGGGCGCCCAGCGTTGTAACGCCTTTCTTCCTCATCTTCCTCACGTTCCTCATGATGCGTAGCGCACTACACACGGACACGACCCCGCAAGGCCACAGCACCGGCCACGTGTCTGTCGTCGGGTCCGGCGGTCCGGCCTGTGGCGGGCGGTCGGTGGTGCTGCCGGGTCGAGGGGGTGGGTCGTGCGGTGGCGCGGCTGGGGAGTGAGTGTGGGTGGTTATACGCCTGTTTGGTTGTATCTGTGACACGCCCGGGGATTCGGGGGAAGTGTGTGGTCAGGGGGGTGTGGGTGGGCTGGCTGGGTGCAGCTGAACGTATTGTTCCGATTGCGTACGGTATGCACTCCTCGCAGGGTTGCCGGGAGTAGTGCTCGTCAACCGCGACAAAGGATTGATTCATGCGCATTTCCCGGAAAGCCGGTCTTCTTGCCTCCTCCGCCCTGTGCGGGGCGCTCGCGCTGGGGGCGGCCGGCCCGGCGTTCTCGTCCGTCACGGATGCGCCGGCCCGCAGCGGGTCCAGCGAGTCCGTTGCCCCGTTGCCGGGTGCTGAGGCATTGGCGAAGCAGAACACGGCGCTGGCGGGGGCGGGGGCTGTCGTGCAGCCCGTGACCGATCTGGTCGCCGGTGTACTCAAGGCCCCCGACGGCAAGCTCCCCAAGGACGAGGCCACCAAGCACGCGGCCGACGTCAAGAAGGCGCTGGACGGCCTGGCGGCCGGCGCGAAGGCCGCGACCGACAAGGCGGGCGCGCCGGGCGCCCGCGCGCAGGCCCCCGGCCCCGAGCTCGTCGCCAAGGCGGCGGCGGACCTGCAGACCAAGGTGGACGCCCTGGTGAAGGCCTCCGCCGCCGGGGACGCGAAGGCGACCGCGGCCGCGCTGCAGGCGACGTTGACGGGCACGGTCAACGTGGTGGTCGCGATCGTGCTGGGCGGTGACCTGCCGGCGCCGGATCTGAAGGGGCTGCCGAAGCTGCCGACGCTGCCGGGCGTGGACCCGGCGCAGACGCTGCCGTCGCTGTAGACGCCCGCAGCGCCTCAAGGTGAGGGGAGGAGCCGGCCCGTTCGGGGCCCGCCCCTCCCTTCCCCATGCCCCGCACCGTTCAGCTCACCGGTGCCCGTGAGAGCGCACCAGCAGGCTGCTGGTGCATGTCGCTGAGAGCCCATGACTTCAAGCGGGTCCAACTTCCCACCCTCAACTGGCGCGGAACCTGACCCGGGGACCAAACACCAACCCAAGGACCAAACACTCAGTGAGGCGGCTCGACGCCCGAGTGCCGCTTCTGCTCCAGGGCAGCCGCACATTGCGCTGCAGCCGTGTTGCATGGCTTCCCGGCGGCAACCGAGGTGCATGCCGGCATGCCGTGCTCCGACCGAACGCTGACCTGCTGGTCGTCGCTCTCGTCCGGGTCGGTGAGGATTCCGCGCATCGGCGAGGGCGTCTCGGAAAGCACGTCACCCATGCTGAGTCCCGGGACGCCACTTCAGCTCGACTGTGGGAATCCGGGGTCCTCACCCGGGTCAGGCAAATCCTCGCCGGACCCGGCCGCGCCACGAAGTGCGTCAGCCGTCGGCTCTGTCACCGTCTCGAGTGCCGTGATGCCGGCCCCGGGTGACATTCAGCTCGCATCCTGCACTGCAGCATCTGAGCTGCCCAGTCCGACGGTTACACCGCTTCAAGCTGCCGCGTTCGGGCCGTGCCGGAGCGCACCACGTAGATGCCGCTGCCCAGAGGTTCCTCGACGGACCGCTGCCGCAGGTCGTCGAGATCGAGGTCGACCGGCCACAGCGTCTGTACCGACCACCGCACACCGGTCATGTCGACACCGGCAAGGTCGGCACCGCGAAGGTCTGCGCTGATGAAGTCGTTGAGGAAGTCGCGCAAGTCCGAAGCGGTCAGGCGGGGAACGCCCCGGACGGCGAGCTGGAAGTTGAGCCTTTGCCTAATCTGGATGGCCTGCCAGAGCTGGAACTGAGCGACAGCGCCGCGGGCCGCGACGCAGCGGTCCAGTAGAGAATAGGCGCTCGCGAGCGCCTTCTCGACGGCGGCAGCGAGCAGACGCTGCGCCTCACGCAGCGGCAACTGCTCCGGCGTGTACCACGACCGGCGGCGTGTGTAGCGGACCGTTGCCAGGGTGCGGGCTGCATCGCTGGCGGTGTTGCAGGAGACAGTGAGCTCCATGGAGGAGAAGTCGACTTGCTTTATCGCTGTCTCCACGTTCCGGTTGGGGAGAGTTGTGAGGCTGCGGGCCGCGCGCGCGAGGTGCAGGGTTGTCTCCATGATGTCGGAGAACTCGATGTCCCCCTCCGCTTCTGTCAGCTGACTGACCAGCTTCGAGGCAAGGTCGCTGACGCCTTCGATCTGCTGGGTCATGTCCTCTGCGGCCTCCAGGGATTCGCGGAACTCGATGACCTGGGGGTCCTGGCGCAGTTGCATCCGGACGGCCGGCTCCACCTCCAGGAGGTCAACGCCGCGGTGTTCCGTCCCGCGCCGGTCCCATGAGGGCCGGGACGTGGGAGCCGGCGCGGCGGGGAGAATTGCGGCCAGCCCGCCGGTGACGTCCAGGTGGCCATCGAGTTCCGCCGTCTGCTGTTCATGGTCCGCGTGCAGCAGGATCTCTCGCAGCCCGGATTCGAGGTCGAGCATCGCATCGAGACCGTCGAGCAGTTGTGTGTACTGCGGCCGCAGTTTGTCTGTCACGCCCGTCGTCCCGAAGACATCGAGGGGGGTAACCCGCTGCCCGGCCATCACGTTTCCTCCCACTCGCGGACCAGGGCCGTCGCTGTCTGCCTGGCCTTCTTCAAACTTGCGCGGACAGCCTCGCAACTGAGCCCCAACTGCTGAGAGATCTCCGCAGGCGTGAAATCGCTCAGGGTCCAGGCCAGGATCTGGCGCTGGCGCGGGGGCAGTGTGCGCAGTACCCGCAGGGCGTCATAACGCGACTCCCACTCGCTCACTCCATCAGGACGCGGGAGAAGCGACGAGGGCTCGGGGAGTTCTTCCACCGGGCTTTCCCGTGTGTCCGAGAACTTCCGGATCAATTCGCGCGACGCCACTTTGTACGCCCACGCCCTGTGGTGCCCGATCTCGCTCCACCGCTGGTACAGCTTCTCCATCGTGGCCTGAGCGATGTCGGCTGCATCACTCAGTGACGCGTTCTGGTTGATGAGGAAGGCAACCAGACTCAGTGACGCGTTCTGGTTGATGAGGAAGGCAACCAGACGTTTCACGTGCAGCCGGTAGAACGCGGCGAACTCCTCGTCGACGAGGCTTGCTTGGCGCTCGTGGACTGCCTGCCGGGGTATCGCCCTGGACACGGTGGGCCGTGGGCGGCGGGAACCTGCCTCCTCGTTCAAGTCGACTCACCGCCACCGCCACCGCCACCGCCACCACCGGCAGCGCGGACCCGGATGCGATGCCCGTCGGGGCTCTGGGTGCTGAACTCCCACCGTGCTGCGCGCGCCAGCACGCCAACAGCCGCCGTGATGCACTGCTGTCGAGCCATCTCGTGCCGTGTCCGCCAGCGCAGGCGGAGCCACAGCGACAGGACAGCACACCCCTTCACAGTCGCCATCGAGATCACCGTGAGGGTGATAGCGGTCAGGTCCACGCCTCTCTACTCCCATCTCGTCCACGGAAGACGCCAGTTGGTGCCCGGTCATGAGCTGAGAGCCGTGCGAGGCCTTGATCGTGAACCCGAGTTTTAAGATTCTTTTCTCGGGAGTGCGGCTCGACCGTCATGCGTTAGCTCTGACCTGCGGCAAAACGCCCCATCGCTTTCTCGGAAACGGGGTGCCGGTGTGGAGGCCCGTGGCGTGAACGAAGCCGGAGCGTCGTCTCGCCTGGATGCGAAGGGATCTCGTCACAGGACCCGCGAGGCCCGCAAACCGGTTGATTGCACGGAGGCCGGGGGAGGGGCGGGTGTGCTGGGCCGGCCCTCGGCCCACTGGGGAGCGCGTCGAGGCGCCGGCCGGAGGGGCCCTTGGCCGATGTGCCACGGTGCCTGGTTCTCGCCCCGTCAAGGCCGGCCACTGCCCGCCGATCACCGGGAAGTCGTTCACATCCGCAGGCCGGCGAAGCCGTCTGTGCTCTTCACCGGGCGGGCGTACGGGCATACGACGAGGGGCTCTGCGGATCCGCAGAGCCCCTCGTCGTTGATGTCGGCCGGGTCTGCTGCCACAGACGGTCCGGCGGTCGTTCCCTCGGACCACCAGAAGGAACTGGCTGACGTGTTCATGCTCACCCATCCGGCGACGGAGTGAGCCGGCTGGCCGCCAACTCTCTCAAGCTGGGCACAGGCTGTCGCCTTTGGAACTCCCAAGCCCGGCGCGGGACAACCCTGTTCCGGTCGAAATACGCCCGTTGTCGCGGCCCGAGCGATCGGGCTGGAAGGCCACGATCCCCGGGTTCTTCATCATCACCGTGACGCTTGCCGCTGCCGTCCTCGCCCTGGTGCTGGCGCCGGGTGAACCGGCGGTCGCCGCAGCGGCCGGGGCGATCGCAACCTCGGGGATCACCGCGGGCGCGGGAATCCTCAACCGGCGCTGAAGGCAATGCGTGGCGTGCGCCGGGCCCCGTTCGAATGGGGAGTCCTCACGGCGCGGTCAAGGCCGCCACGAGCCGCTACGCCGCGCGCATCGACCAGGTCGCGACGGAGTGCTACAGCCGCCTTCCCGTCAACGGCGATGGCGCCTTCGAGGAACGTCGTGCGCTGGACACGGCCCGGCGGCGCGTTCAACGGCCGTAGCGGTGTTGGGGCGCCTCATCACAACGGCGAGGTGAGGGCCTCAAACATTGCTCGGGTCGGGCCGTTCCGGCGTTGTCGTTGCTGGGGCCTGGGCTTGCTACCGCCTGCGCCTGCTTATGCCTGCGCCGCTGAGGGGTGCCGCGGTCGGCACGGAACGCGTCGCGCGGGTGCGGAGGCGTCCTCCGGCCTGACGTGCCCGGTACGCCATGGCACCGATGACGCGACCGAATCGGTCCAGAAGCGGGGCCAAGGTGTCCAGCTCAAACGAGACCAGCTCACGTCTACGGTGCTGTTCGAACCGTCTCCCGGTGGGATGTCAGTGCCTGCTCCTAGTCTCTTTGCCATGACGTCAGCGATGCCCAAACGGCCGGTCAGTGAACTACCGGGCGATCCTGCCCGTCTTCACCTCCACTACGGCCATGGGCATCCCGCGGTGCCCTACGACTACGAGGACACCCTGGAACCCTGGTATGTCACGGTCACGTACGGGATGGCGGGTGGACGAGGAGTGGGAAGACGAAGGAGAGGACGGGGGCGGCCGCGCCCCGGCCGCAGGCACCAAGATCGGGCACCTCATCCTGTGGCGGCTGCGTGACTACACCGGCGACAACCGGTGGGAGGTGGCGGACGCAGAGTCCGGCGATCTTGAGGTCATTGTCTCCGCGGTCCTTGGCCGTTCCCAACGCACTGGCTACAGCGCCGCATTCGAGAAAGCTGTCACCCAGCCCGTCGGTGATCTGCTGATCCTCGACCGCGTCAGCCTCGACAAGGAATGGAGAGGTTTCGGACTGGGTCCGGCCCTCGCCGGCGAGGCGGTCCGCCGCCTGTCCGGGGGCTGTTGCGCGGTGGCGGTGTTTCCCGCCATGGGGGAGTACCCCGAAGGCCGTGAGCAGGTCACCGAGGCCTACCGGCTCCAGGCGAAGAAGAAGATCGCCGCACTGTGGGAGAGCATCGGCTTCCAGCCGTTCCGCCGCGGGGTGTGGCTTCTGGACGCCGCCCTGCGTCGGCCGGAGGAACCCATGCAGGCCCGGCGCGCTGAACTGCGCGCGCTCGGCACGGCCTTCCAACGTCCCCCGTCCGCCTGAGGGCGGGCCTGCCGGACCCCACGGCTACGGCAGATGACGGCACCGAGGTTTGGCGGCGGGGCCCGCGTACGATCGCGTCTTCCGGGAGCGCCGTGGCACGGATGACACGAACACCGGGAAGAAGAGGAGGAGTTGGCGAGTCATGGGGGAGAGTGGAGCGGTGGACGAGGATATTCAGGATGCGCTGGACTGGGCACGGCAGCGTCTTGAGGAGATGGGCGTCTTCACGACGCAGGACGGACTGCGGTGGGCGGCGGCCCACGGGCTCGTCCTGTCCGTGTGGCGCAACGGTCCGATCGAGGACGCGCACGCTTCCCGGCCGACAAGCCGTCGCAAGGCGTTGCGCGACGGGACTATGTTCGCCCGCAACACCTGGCTCACCCGGCAGGCCTTCGACGTCCTGGGCTCCGACGACCAGTTCCGTCTCTACGAGCTGGAGGACCTGGTCCTGGACCGGGACATGATCTGGCCGGGATGCGAGGGGACCCTGACGGACTTCGGCTGGGGATTCCTCGGGGAGTCAAGAAGCAGGTGAAACAGCGCATCGACATGTTCAGGCACTTCGAGAAGATCCTGCCGCCGGACGACTTCCTCGTCTTCGCCGGCGCTCCCCGGATCGGGACCCACGACGATCACTACGGTATGCCGAAATGGTCGGCCTGCGTGGACGCGGCGATACACCGACTGTGCGGCGGGGACGAGGAGTTCTGGCACGCGCGGGGCGACTTGATGACCCGCATCGGTCCCGCTCCTGCTCCCGTCACCGCGGACCTTGAGGCAACCCGGAACCTGCTGCTGGAGTCCCCGTGGGAACTGGGCGCCGGAACCCTGGACTGGTTCGCCTGGAACCCGATCCTGCGATCACCGCGCCCGACACCCTAGGCCCAGGCGGGAAACAGCGGTTATGCCCACGCAGTGGGCGCCGCCGTCCGTGATGCCCCCGCCCGTCGCGGCCTGGATGAACCACTGTGGTCAGTGGGAGTCGTCGGCTCTTCCCGGACGCAGCAGTTCCGACATGCGGTTGAACGCTTCGGCGGTCCGGGCCTCCTGTTCCTCTTTCGCCAGTCTGACGAAGGCCAGCTCCGATGTGCACCGTTCACGCAGGTCGTCCCGGTCGAACCAGCGAAGAGGGTGACGGGGGTCGCCGGGGTCGTAGACGCCTTGTCCGTATGCCTCCATGAGGGTCAGGTCATACCGCCGGTGGCCGTGACTTTCGTCCGGCGGGAGGAGGCCGCCCACCATGCGGTTCATCCAGTCCTCGCGGATCGAGCGTTCGTCGTCGGGTTCATCGGTATCGGGGTCGTAGCCGAACACGTCATCTGCGTTCCGGAGTCCGGGGAACATGTCGAGGACGTCGCCGATCTGAGGCGGATCGGTGTTCTGGATGACGATCCACAGGGCGTACTCGTCGGCCAGGCACTGAGGACGCGGGACACGCCCTTGTCCCAGTTCGCTGCCGATCCGCATGATGCGCTCCCCCATGCGCACCAGCCAGTGGTTGTTGACCTGGGTGAGAGCCAGTTCAGGCAGGTCGCGCAGCAGGCCGACGTCCCGGATCGTCGCCTCGCCTTTCAGGTAGGCGGCGAACTCGTAGTTGAACGAGGTGTCCAGGTGCAGCTTGCCGTCCCGGGTGGGGGCGAAATCGGAGAAGTCGACGGTGTTGGCCAGGGCCATGGCGTCTGCCGGGGTGAGCGGCTCACCCGTGAAAGACCTGTTGAACAACTGCACGACATCGGTGACCGACTGGTCGATCTCGACGCGCTCTTCGGCCCCCGGAGCGGCCTCGGCATCAGTCAGTTGCCTCAGCGCTGTGACGCTGAGCTTCAGTGCCCGGGCGAATCCTTGCAGGTTGTCCGCCCGGAACCCGTCCAGTGCGCTGGCACTGTCTGCGCTGTTCTCGAAGCGCCGCCAGGTCGCCAGAGATACGTCAGCGCGTCGAGCCGTCTCCTGCTGTGTGAGGTTCAGCTCGGCACGGCGCCGCTTCACCGCGTTGTTCGCCGATTCCTTGGCCATGCTCGCCCCTTCGCGTGTCCGGCAGGCAATCTCCATTGAGGTTAGCACTCATTGAGTGCTCATTTGATGTTGGGTGGAGGTTGGTTGTGGTGCAGGACAGGGACGGCCGGCTGTCGGACCGGCATACCGAGCCGGGCACGGCATGCGAGCCGCTGTGGCCTACGGGGCAGCGGCACCACTGGATGCGAGGCCGCTTGACCGTTCAGTCCGTGGCCGGGGGCGGCGGGGCGAGGGGGAGAGCATCGCCTGGGCGGACGAAGACGACGGTGTGGCGAGCGCGTGTGATCGCAACCCGAAGCAGCCGCCGTACCTCATCCGTGCGTTTCGCATCCCATTGCGCGTCGAGGAGTTTCGAACCGTAGATGCCCCATCCCGTGTCCAGCCGACGAGGCCGTGATTTTTAGCGTCCACGGTCCCACGTGAAGCTCCGGTGCCCCCATCCACCGGTGCGTTGTCGTACCCCTCGTGCAAGATGGAGGACTGCCTCCACACCACGGTGCGGCGGCAGTTGGGGACTGCTGCATTCAAGGGGGAGTTCGTGTTCCAGCGTCATCTTCATCGTCATGACGACGTCGATCTGGTGATGTCCGCGCTGGGGAGTGATCCCCAGCGCCTGCCGGTCCTGATCACATGGGGTGCGGCACTGCGGCGGGATGTGGCTTCGGCGCTGCGGGAGGTCATCGCGACCGGAGCGTGGCAGAGCGATTTCCGTGTCCGCAGCGCCGCAGCCAATTGGCGTGAGGAACCCCGCTTCCAGGTCTTCCTTGCCCAGGGGCTCGAAAAGCGCCGTGACCGCGGCCCCAAATATGAGCACTTGGACGCCGCTTTGCTGTCGTTCCCCGAGACCCGTGCCGCTCTCTACCGGGTGAGCGCGGCGCAGTGCCCGCAGCACTGCCGCACGGAGACCGGCACCTTTGCCGAGGACCGTCATGTGAATGACTACCGTGAGGCATTGTTCGGCTGGTACGCCGCCATCCAGCACGCGCACGCCTGCGTCGTGAGGGCGGCACACTGGTTTACGGACGCCCAACCGTCCGACTCCCGCCGGCCCGAGACCTTCACCGACTGGATGAGCGGAACGCGGCGCCGCCGCAGCAGCGGCACTGCGGAGGAGATGGAGCCGGCCGCCCAGCGTGCCTTGCAGGAGATCATCCTGATGATGCACGCCTGGAGCCCGCACACCTTCGAAGCCATCGACGTGGCCTTCCAAAGGGCGGAGGGAGAAGACGCATCCCACGCCTGGGGCGGCAGCTTCGAGCCCGCCGGCCGGCCCGAAGCCCAGGCCGCCGCGGAAGCACTCGCGAGCGTCCTGACCTCACGAGAACGCCGGCAGGTCCGGGACGTCATCGACGGTATCGAGGCCGACGACGAGGACCGCGACATGGACCTGGCGAAGGACAGCACACTGGCCTGCACCAGCGACCGCCACCGCACCTACGGCGCCGAATCCGGTGAGCGTGAGGAGTGCGCCACGGCCCGGGCCCGCGTGTACGAGGAGGCCTCCCAGCCCTGGAGCGAGGGCGTCGACCACGCGGCTGACGCCGCCCGCCTCGCGCGGTTCCTGCTCGGACCCCGCAGCGACCGAATCCGCACCGCCCTCGCCGCGGCCCGCGCGTCCGTCGCCCGGGATGCCACCGAGACGACGCCGCAGGTCTGGCACGACAACGCCCAACTCTTGAGGGAAGCCCGTGAAGCCGCGGGACTCGATCTCCAGGACGCAGCTGGCCACCTGGGCATCAAGTCCGCCACGCTCGAGCGCTTCGAACAGGCAGCGGGCAAGCTCCCCGGACGCCCGGTCTCCCTCGGCTACCTCCAACTCCTCACTCTGGCCTGCACCCAGGCAGGCCGCACCACTCCCGCCTGCATCCCGCAGGCCATCTCCCAGCCGGTGATCTCACTGCCGACCACCCTGTAAGACACCACCGCACCCACATCCCCGGCCGGGCGCCCCTGCGGCAGACCGGCTGAACCACAGACCCAGATGCACCGGCACCCGAACCCACCAGCGGAGGTCTTCCGTGAAACGCGAGCGCGCCACCACGCTCCTCAACGACATGCTCGACCGGATGGAAGAGGGAGGCTGGCCGCTGGACCTCGTCGACGAGGTCCTCGTCTTCGGCTCCTACGCACGCGGCGCACTGAACCCTTCAGACGTCGACCTGGTCGTCGAGCACCGCAGGGACGACCGTCTCACCTCCGAGTTCCTTCACTCCCTGTCCTACGGTGGCGACCCCTCCGCCTCGATGAAGCGCGCCCTCAAGGGCAGAAGCCGCGGCCTGCAGATCCACTTCGGTGAACGCAAGAGCCTCGAAGCGGAAGGATTCGAACTGACCTTGCTGTGGACCCGGGGCGAACCCGTCGATGCCGCCCGCGCCCGGCTCGCCGCCATCACTCCCGACCCCGAGGCAGGCCGGGCCCCACGCGACCACATGATCGAAGCCTTCGACGGCATCGACCGCTGGGTCCCGCGCCCGGTCCGCATCGATCTCACCGACCTCGTCGACCGCAAGGCCGCCACCATCCGCCAACTCCAGCTCCCCGACGCCGAACCCGCCCATCCCGCAGCCCTCGAAGCTCTCACCCGCTGGAGCGAGACCAGCCCGCTGCGCCGCGCCGCGGCAGCCGTCCTCGCTCACCTCGAAGCCACCTCCCGGCCCCTCGACTCCGTCTACCTGCACGGGGAACCGGTCATCGGCAGCCGCTACAGCGACACCACCTGGCAGACCGGCATCGGATTCGGCTGGAGCCACTACCGCAGCATCTCCCACCACCTGCAGGAGGGCACCGACTGGTTCGAGGTCGTCCGCCCCACCCGGACCCAGCCCCTGCACGCCCTCCATATCACCGTCCAGGACCGCTCCGCCCTCCCCCGCCCGTGACCGGAACGCCCATGCCCGGGTGAGTCCCCGTCGACGAACGCCTCACCATCGGATGCCCACCGCGCTCCTGGTGCACGCGGTGACGGATCTCTTCAGGCAGGGCCGGTGTAGGCGGCCAGCCGTTGCTGCCAGATCGCGTCCCCTTCAGGCAGGACAGCGCGGGAGATCTGCTGGAGGGTGCCGTCGTCGCGCCAGCGAATGAAGCGGCGCCGGCAGGCCTGGAAGGGGCCCAGGGCCGGGGGAAGCCGTGTCCACGCCTGTCCGGTGCAGGCGATGTGGACGATGGCTTCCAGGCTCTGCCGTTCGCCGCGGGGACGGCCCCCGGTATGCGACCGCGCGGGCAGCAGCCCGGACAGCGTCTGCCAGGCGACATTGCTGATCCTCGGCCGCCACACCGGCATCCCGCCGGTCAGCGACAGCAGTTCATCGACCCGACGCCGCTGCTCTGGCAACAACAGTGCCCGTCGCGCACTCTGCTCCGCCAGCCAGGCGGTGATGTGCTCGTCGTCCGGGGCGCCGGGCCACCACTCAACACCGTCCGGGAGCCCGGTCAGGTGATAGCGGCAGGCCCACCACATGCGTTGCCAGGCCACTGGCCGGGGCGGGTTCCACCATGCATCGAGGTCCGTCAGACGGTGTCCCAGCTGTCGTCGCCCGTTTTTTCTGAGTCGATGTTGCGACTGTGAGCTGGGGTTTCTCAGTGGTTGTTGTCGTTCCGAACCTGAGGGCGGTGTTTTGGCTGGTCAGGCATAGGGGTGGCGGTGTTGTGGGAGTGGTGGCCTGTCGTGTCATCGCTCCCGGGGAGGCCGCGGATGCCGTCAGTCGTGGGGCTGTTGGA
>NZ_JAOZYC010000158.1:0-62267 GCF_035798155.1 Streptomyces endophyticus
CGAACGCGTTCTGATCGACGGCCTCTCCCGCGTCCAGAACCTTCAGCCCCTGCGGCTCGGCCAGCTTGCGCAGCGCGTACATCGTCTACCTGCGCACCCAGGAACGACGCCGCTTCGCCTACGTCATGGACCGCCGCCGCGCCGAGGTCGCCGCGCAGCGACTCCGGGAGCGCCAGCCGCGCAGGCGGCAGCAGGCCGCGGCACGCGCCGCGGCCGAGGACCAGGAGGAAGGACCATCGGTGGACGAGACGGCCACCGACCCCGGCCTCGAAGCCCTCGCCGCCGACCGACGCGCCCTCGTCGAGCAGACCGACCATCAGGAGTGGGTCGACCAGCAGCGCGAACGACAGCGCCACCCCGGCCCCGGCGACAGCTGGGACCCGGTCCCCGTGCCCCTGCCCACCTACGTCACCGCCCCCGTCGCCCCCCGCGCCACCGGCGGCATCGACTACAACGCACCCGAGACGTGGAGCTCCGCCCGCTCCTCCGCCGCCGAACAGGCCGCGCAGCGGGAGGAGTACACCCCGGAGTCCGCCGCGGAATCCGTGGAGTCCGCCGAGCCGGTGGCCGACGACGGCCGCAGTGACGCCCGCCGCGCCGCCTCCGCACGCCGCTCCCGCGAGCGCGGTCGTACGCCGCTCTTCGACCAGTTCGACGACGGCGCCGACGGCCGGCCCCGCGCCGCCAACGAGTGAGCCGGGCCACTTCGGAGTCCGCCCGGCTGACCAGCCAGGGAACGGATTTCCAAGCACCCGGATCGGAGTGCTAGAGTTTCACTCGTTGCAAGGGCGTGTGGCGCAGTCCGGTAGCGCACCTCGTTCGCATCGAGGGGGCCAGGGGTTCGAATCCCCTCACGTCCACTGCAATGAAAGCCCCCGACGGGAAACCGTCGGGGGCTTTCGCGTATCTCCGTCCCGTACTCACAGGGGCTTCGCGAAGCACCGGCTCAACTCGTCGAACCGGTAGTGGCCGAACCGGGCGCACGGCTCGTAACCGCTCGACGTGTACAGGGCTATCGCCTCCGGCTGCTTGAGGCCCGTCTCCAGAACCATGCGGGTGCGCCCCGCCGCCCGGGCGTCCTCCTCAAGAGCCGCGAGAATCTGCCTGGCCAGGCCGAGGCCGCGCGCCTCCGGAGTGACGTACATGCGCTTCAGCTCGGCGTCGCCGTCCGCGTACCCCTCCTCGTTCGCCTCCTGGCCGCGCCAGCCGCCGGTCGCGAGCGGCGTGCCCGAGGCGTCGTACGCGATCAGGTAGAGGCCGCGCGGCGGCTCGAACATCGTCGGGTCCAGCGGCGTGACATCGCCCTCGTCGCCGTAGCGCTCCGCGTACTCGAGCTGGACGCGGTCGTTCAGCGCGATCGCGTCGCGGTGGCCGAAGGAGGTGGGGCGCAGGGCCGGGGCCCCGACTCCGGGAAGCTGAATAGTCATACGACTCATCGTAACTCTATGCGGGTGCTTGCGGTCTTCCCGTCCAGTCTGCCGGTATCGTGCCGGGGTGCTGACTGTGACCTCTGTGAATGTGAACGGGCTCCGGGCCGCCGCCAAGAAGGGCTTCGTGGAGTGGCTCGCCGAGACCTCCGCCGACGCCGTCTGCCTCCAGGAAGTGCGCGCCGAGCCGCACCAGCTGCCCGAGCACGTGCGTGAGCCCGAGGGCTGGCACGTCGTGCACGCCCCGGCCGCCGCCAAGGGCCGGGCCGGTGTCTCCCTCTATACCCGGCGCGAGCCGGAGCGGGTGCGGATCGGCTTCGGCTCCGCCGAGTTCGCGGACAGCGGCCGCTACGTCGAGGTGGACCTGCCGGGCGTCACCGTCGCCAGCCTCTACCTGCCCTCCGGTGAGGTCGGCACGGAGCGCCAGGACGAGAAGATCCGGTTCATGGGGGAGTTCCTGCCCTACCTGAAGTCCCTGCGCGAGCGGGCCGCCGCCGACGGCCGCGAGGTCGTGGTCTGCGGCGACTGGAACATCGCCCACCAGGAGGCCGACCTCAAGAACTGGAAGGGCAACAAGAAGAACTCCGGCTTCCTGCCGGAGGAGCGCGAGTGGCTGTCGTCCGTCTTCGAGCCTTCGGACGGCGGGTACGTCGACGTGGTGCGGTCACTGCATCCGGACGTCGAGGGACCGTACTCGTGGTGGTCGTACCGGGGGCGGGCTTTCGACAATGACAGCGGATGGAGAATTGACCTGATCGTGTCAACTCCTGGATTGGCCGACCGCGCCCTGAAGGCATACGTCGAGCGCGCCGCCACGCACGACGAGCGGTGGTCGGATCACGCGCCCGTCACGGTGGTCTTCGACCGCTAGTGGGAAGGTGCGGGGCGCCCGGGAGTGCGCCCCGCGTGGATTCCGGCGTCACGCGGCGGTGTGCGGCGTCTCTCCCATCATGAACGTCGTCGCGACGTGTCCGGACCGACGAGCCGCTCGGCGCCGCCTCCACAGCGGCCCTTGGAGACGATGACGCGGGTGCCGGCGGCCAGTAGGTCCGTGCGGCTCACCGGCCCGCACACGCCTGTCGCCGCGCGATAGCGACTGAGTACGTAGTCCTCCAGCCAGTCCGACCGCATGGCGGCCGCTGCGGGGCACCTCAGCCCGCTCGCTGGGGCGGCGCAGACGTAGTCGCCGTACGGGTAGGGCTTGCGGACGCGGTAGTACATGCGGCCACCGCAGGCGGCGCAGTGTGCGATGCGGGTGAGGAGGGCGAACGTCGGGCGGCGCCGCCCCCTTGTTCCGTTGGACCGGGCCTCCAGGTGGTTCTGAAGGGCCTGGAACTCGATCGCCTTCGCTCAGTACGGGTTCACCGATGAGGACCGGGTGGCCGTCCTCGCTGAGAACCGTTTGGCCGCGGTGGATGCGGTGCCCCATCAAGGAGGGTGAACGCAGCACCTTCGACAGCGTTCCCGACGTCCAGCGGAATCTGTCGAACGAGTGCCCGTGCCGAACGCCGCCGGTGGCGCGCCCCTGAAGCTGTGCGTGTCGATCGCGGGGGACGAGCACGCTCTCGTCGTTGAGTCGTCGGGCGATCGCGGACAGGGACTGTCCGGCCCGGACCTGATCCACGATGGTGCGCACGAGTGCGGCGGCCTCCGAGTCGGGCATCAGGCACCAGCCCGTGCCGGAGGCGTGCGGCGCCTTGCGGTATCCGAAGGGGACGAGGCCGCCGCCGTACCGACCCGCTGCGCGCAGAGCGTCGTGGGCGCCGGTGAGACGGGAGGAGATCGTGCGGGACTCCTGTTCGGCGGCGTACGCCAGATCCATGGCCCGGCGGACCGTGTCGCCGTCCGCCTGTGGCGTGATGGTCAGCGGCAGTGACTCCTCGGGTACCCCGAAGACGAGGGTGATGGCGTGCTCGCATCCCCAGGCGATCAACTGGGACATGTGACCCACGGATCGGACGGCCCGGTCGACATGCGCCCAGATGACGGCGTCGAAGCTCTCGGGGTGTCGGAGCCACGGCCCGAGCACGGGGCGTTCAAAGGGGGAGGTGCCGCGCGCGGAGACGCCGAGGTCGGCGGCCTCGCCGACCAGGGTGAACCCCAGTTGATCGGCGTGGTGTTGGACGGTCGCGCGCTGCCTGGCGGGGGATGTGGTCACCTTGGTGACGTAACTGAGCCGTACAGCACCGAGTGCCCGTCCTGGCTCGACTGTCAGTGCGGGCAGGGGCGGTTGATGGCTAGGGTTGGACATGTTGGCACTCCCAGAAGTGTCGGCCACGCCCCGGGGCTGGTAGGACAGCCGCCGGGGTCTTTTCGGCTCAACTCTCGGGCGCCGAACGGGGATTCGCTCCGGATCGAAGGGAAGCCCCTCGAAGGTGTGAAGGTGAGCGAAAGGCGGGACGCGGTCGGAAGTGCTCGCATGACGGGGCCCCGTCCGGAGATCCGGACGGGGCCCCGTCACATGTGTTCAGGCGGCGTCACTGCTGAAAGCGGTCCTTGGCCTCCTGGGCGGCGTCCTGCGCCTTCTCCTTGGCCTGGTCCGTGCCTTCCTTCACGCGGTCCTGGCCTTCCTCGGCCTTGCCCTCGGAGCCGCCCATGGCTTCCTTGGCCTTGTCCTGCAGCTGCTCGGCCTTGTCCTTGAACTGGTCAGAGATACCCATTTGATGCACTCCATGAAGGATGGGGGGTGGGCCTCGATCAGACTGACACGGCAGCCGATATGCCGCATTTCGATCAATGACGGACCGTGTGCGGGCAGGAAAGTCGCAGCTCAGCGGCTCCGTGCGGCCTCGTCGGCGGCCCCGCCGGCTCCCACGAGGCCCTTGGAGACGGTGCCGAGGCGGCCCTCGAAGCGGCGGACCCGCTGCTGGCCCACGACGCCTATCGCCGAGGGCAGGTATCCGCGTATGCCCTGCATGCCGCGCAGCCACCACTGCGCGTACACGTGGGGCGAGCGCCGCTCGATGCCCGCCACGAGCCGGTCGACCGCCGGGCCCAGCGGGTACGTCTTGTTCGACGGCCACGGCAGCTGCTGGCGCAGCTCGCGCATCACGTCGTCCTGGTCGGCGCCGCGCACCATGTCGGTGTCCGTCCACGACAGGTAGCCGACGCCGACGCGTACGCCCTTGTGGCCGACCTCGGCGCGCAGGCTGTGCGCGTACGCCTCCACGCCCGACTTCGACGCGCAGTAGGCGGTCATCATCGGGGCGGGGGTGATCGCGGCGAGTGAGGCGATCTGCAGGAGGTAGCCGCGGGACTCCGTCAGGACGGGGAGGAAGGCGCGGGCCGTCACGGCGGAGCCGATGAGGTTGACCTCGATGACGCGTCGCCACGCCACCGGGTCGGATTCGGCGAAGGGGCCGCCGGTCGCGACGCCCGCGTTGGCGACGACGATGTCGACCTTCCCGAAGCGGTCCTTGACCTCCTGTGCGACCTGCGCCATCGCCACGTGGTCCGTGACGTCCGCGTGCCACCAGTCGGCGTCGGAGTGCAGCCGCGCGGCGACCTGCTTCAGTTCGTCCGGCTCCAGGCCGACCAGCGCGATCTTCGCGCCGCGTGCCGACAGCTTGCGTGCGAGCAGTTCGCCCACGCCGCGCGCGGCTCCTGTGACGACCGCGACCTGACCTTCGAGACTGACCCTGCTCATGCGGCATCCGCCCCCTTCTGCGAGTTCGACTTCGACTGCGGCTGTATGTGCGACCGGGACAGTTCACGGATCTTCGCCGTGATGGCCTCGGGGGCCTCGACGGGTGTCATGTGGCCGAGGCCCGCCAGTTCGGTCAGGCCCGCGGAGTTGGGCAGCGCGGCGGCGATCCGCCGGGCGTGCGCGACGGGGGTGAGTCGGTCGGCGGTTCCCGCGACGACGGCGACCGGCATCGTCAACTGGCCGACACCGGCGTCGAGTTGCAGCTGTTCGAGCACGTGCGACCAGCCGTACCGCACCTTGCGCGGGCAGGCGTGCACGATCCGCGCGCAGGCCTCGACCTTGTCGGGGGCCGAACCTGGCCCCATCGTCGCGTACTTGAGGACCCGCTTGCCGATCGGTGTGACGGGTCCGAGGGGTGCCTTCGAGCCGAGGATGGCGCGGGTGATCCGGGTCCGCAGGGTGCTCGCCCGCATCAGCGGCACCACGGTGGCCTCGGCGACGAGCGCCGAGCTGCCCGTGCTGCACAGGAGGACGGCGGCGGCGTGCTCCTGGAACTTCGGGCGTCCGGCGGCGGCCATCATCGTCATGCCGCCCATGGAGTGCCCGGCGAGCACCGCCTGCTCTCCCGGCTCCAGTGTCGCGCCGAGCACGGCCTCCAGGTCGTCGGCCAGCATGTCGGTGGTGTACGGGAGTTGGGCGGCGGCCGGGCTGCGGCCGTGGCCCCGCTGGTCGTACACGATCACCCGGTGGTCGGTGGCGAGGGCCCGCGTCTGCGCGGCCCAGAACGCCGTCGAGCAGGTCCAGCCGTGCGAGAGCACGACGGCCGGGGCGCCCGTGTCCTCGGAGGGGCCGTGCACCTCGACGTGCAGTCGTGCCCCGTCCGCGGAGGTGACGGTCAGTTCGCGGGCGGCGACGGGCGGCGCGTACGGTCCCGTCGTCACATGGCGCATCAGGCGGCTCATGCGGCGTTCACCTCGGCCTTCTTCTTGGTACGTGTGGTGGGCGCGGCCGGCTTCGCGGGCGCGCGCACCACCTCGTACTCGCCTACGTCGACATGCCGGGTGGCGTGCCGGAATTCGGTGGTCGTGCCCGGCCACACCGTCGTGTTGACCCCGTTGTCGTCGAGGTACCAGCTGTTGCAGCCGCCGGTGTTCCACACGGTGCGCTTCATGCGGTCCTGTACGCGGTTGTTCCAGCCGTTGACGGCGCTCTCGCGTGGGTTCAGGGCGACACGGCCGCCGAGGACGTGCAGTTGCCGCATGTAGTCGGCCAGGTAGTTCAGTTGGGCCTCGATCATCAGGATCATCGAGGAGTTCCCGAGGCCGGTGTTCGGCCCGATGACGGTCATGAAGTTCGGGAATCCGGCGGCCGTGGCGCCGCGCAGCGCCTTCATTCCGCCCTTCCACGACTGCATGAGCGTGTCGCCTTCGGCGCCGGTGACCCGGTCCGCGATCGGCATGTCGGTGACGTGGAAGCCGGTGCCGAAGATGATCGCGTCGACCTCGGTCTCGGTGCCGTCCGAGGCGACGAGGGTGTTTCCGCGGATCTCGCTCAGTCCTGAGGCGACGACGTCGACGTTGGGCTGTGCGAGCGCCGGATAGTACGTGTTGGAGAGCAGGATCCGCTTGCAGCCGATGCGGTAATCGGGCGTGAGCTTCGCGCGCAGTGCCGGGTCCTTGACGGCCCGGTGCATGTTCCGCTTGGCGAGCTGCTCGACCATGCCCAGTTCGTTCGGGTGCTTGGTGAATGCCTGGACCTGCAGCTCCCGGATGCCCCACAGGAGTCCGCGGCGCGCCTGGGTGGTGAAGGGCAGCTGTCGGTGCAGCCAGCGCTCGGCCTTCGTGATGGCCCGGTCGGCGCGCGGCATCACCCACGGGGGCGTGCGCTGGAAGAGGGTGAGGCGCCCGGCCTCCTTCTGGATGGCCGGCACGATCTGGATGGCCGACGCGCCCGTCCCGATCATGGCGACGCGCTTGCCCCGCAGGTCGTACTCGTGGTCCCAGCGCGCGGAGTGGAAGACCTTGCCGGGGAAGGTGTCGAGCCCGGCGATGTCGGGCGTCTTGGGGTCGGACAGCGGCCCGGTGGCGGAGACGACGACGTCGGCGGTGAGCTTTCCCTGCGCCGTGTCGATCTCCCACCACAGCTGCTCGCTGTCCCAACGGAGCTGCTGTACCTCGGAGTTGAAGCGGATGTGCGGCCGCAGTCGGAAGGTGTCGGCGACGTGCTCCAGGTACTCCCAGATGTGTTCCTGCCCGGAGAACGTCCGTGGCCAGTCCGGGTTGGGTGCGAACGAGAAGGAGTACAGGTGGGACGGTACGTCGCACGCGCATCCCGGGTAGCTGTTGTCGCGCCAGGTCCCGCCGACCGCGCCGGCCCGCTCCAGGATCACGAAGTCGGTGATCCCCTCGCGCCGCAGCCTGACGGCCGCGCCGAGGCCGCCGAAGCCGGATCCGATCACTGCCACTCGTACGTGCTCGTGCTCCTGTTCGGCCATCCCAGCGCCTCCCTTGCCGCAGCGACTCTGCCAGTGAACACTGGCGTAATTCGGAGAGTAGAGGCTGTACGTACTCATGGGTAGGGGTCGGACCAAAGAAAGTTACCGGCAGTACGGCATAAGGTTTCCGACGTGGAGAAGGCCCAGAAGGAAGCGACGGAACGCGGCGAAAGCAAGCGCGAGTACCGCATGGAGGAGCTGGCCAGAGCGGCCGGCATCACGGTCCGCACCGTGCGCTTCTACCGTGAACGCGGACTCATCAAGCCGCCCCGCCGCGAGGGCCGCATCGCCTGGTACGACGAGACGCACCTGGACCGCCTGCGTACGATCGCCTCGCTCCTGGACCGCGGCCACACCCTCAACGGGATCAGCGAGCTCTCCGAGGCCTTCGACCGCGGCCGCGACGTCGGTGAACTCCTCGGCGTGCAGCCGACGGAGGAGGTGCCGGTCCGTCTCTCCGCCGCCGAGCTCGCCGACTACTTCGCGGACGACGTCACGCCCGAGAACCTCCAGGCCGCCCTCGACCTCGGCTACTTGGGCATCGACGGCGAGCAGATCGTGCACGTCAGCCGCCGGCTGCTCGACATCTCGGCGGCCCTGGTCCGCGAGGGCATCCCGCTGGCCGACGTCCTGGCGGCGGCCAGGCGCGTCCGTGACCACGCCGACGCCCTGGCCGCCCTCTTCACCGACCTCGTCGCCACCCACGCCTCCGACAAGGACGTCGACCGCCTGCGTCCGCTCGCCAAGGGTGTGGTGGAGGCGGAGCTGTCCCTGGCGATCGACCGCAGGCTGGAGGCGTCCGACGGGTCACCTGGGTAGCCACCAACGGGCCTTGTAGATCCCGCCGTTGACGTACTTGAAGGACCCGGAAGGCCGGTGCAGGCTTACGGTGGTCGTCCACCAGGTCTCCCCGAGCCCGGCCTCCGGCACGGTGGTGACCACCCGCCCGCTGCGCGGATCGTCCCCCACGCACTTCACGGACTTGCGGACGATCTCCGAGGCCCCCGCGAAGTCCTGCACGAAGCTCCGGCTCGCGATGTCGTACTGGAACACCGACGCCGTCGTCGTCACCCACATCCGCCCCGGCACCCCCGCCACGGGAAACAGGTCGTGTCCACCGGCGGACTTCCCGGGAGTCGCGACGGGCAGGGCCACGCCGAACTGCCGCACCAGCGAAGGCCGTACGCGCGACCCCGCCACCCGGTAGACCACCAGCTCGTCGTCGCCCATGGCCCACAGCACCTCGCGCGCGGAGTCCCAGTGCAGCCCGTGCGCCCCCTTCAGCTCGGCCTCCGTGTACCGCGTGGAGTGCGGGCCGAGAGCGGCCGCGTACAGGCGCACCCGTGCCCCCGTGCTGCATGCGACGGCGACGTTCCCGTCGGGGAGGATCTCGGCGGTGTGCGGGTTGATCAGGTCGTCCCCGGGGCCGAGGGCGCCGGCCCAGTACCGCCGCCCGCTCGGCCACTCCACCACGCCCACGAACCCGAACGAGGCCGTGGTCAGCACGAACGTACGCCCGCGGTGGCGCCGCACCTTCGCCTCGCTCGGGTACACCCAGCTGATGTCGGGCTCGACATCCCGGTACCGGGCGTCGCCCAGCGGCGAGAACGCCCATCGCACGACATCAGGGTCCACGGCCGGGTCCCACACCTGCACCCGTGGATCCATCACCAGCAGCCGCTTGCCCGCCTGTTCGGTGATGAGGACGGGTGGCAGCCCGGGAGGCGCGGCCGCGGCTCTCCCGCCACCGCCGAGTGCCAGTCCCGCCCCGATTCCCGCGGCGCCGAGCAGTATCCCTCTTCGTGAGCCGTGCGGCATGAAAGCCCCCTGGACGACAGGTAGTTGAGCGCGACATCGCCATGTGCGCGCCCAGAATCTGTCATGCCAGGGGCGAGGGGGTAAGCCCTCCGCAGGACATTGGTCCGGCGGAGGAGCCGGTCAGCGCGGCGGCAGCTTCGGGCGCCGCAGGTCCGGGACGTCCGAGTAGTCCGGCGGGTTCGTCGCACCCTGTTCCGCCAGCAGGTTCAGCGCCAGCTCCACCGCGTCGTCGAGCTGGGCGTGGCGGCCCTCCGCCCAGTCCAGGGGGGTGCGCAGGGCCTCGATGTCCGGTTCCACGCCCCGGTTCTCGATGGACCAGCCGTACTGGGGGAACCAGGCCGCGTTCATCGGCACCGTGATCACCGTGCCGTCGCCGAGCTTGTGCCGTCCCGTCATGCCGACGACGCCGCCCCAGGTGCGCTGGCCGACGACCGGGCCGAGCGCCAGCAGCTTGAACGCGGCCGCGATCATGTCGCCGTCCGACGAGGTCGCCTCGTCGGCGAGGGCGACGACCGGGCCGCGCGGGGCGTTCGAGGCGTACGAGACGGCCTGGGCGTTGCGGGTCAGGTCCCAGCCGATGATCTTCCGGGTGAGCTTCTCGACGACGAGCTCGCTGATGTGGCCGCCCGCGTTGCCGCGTACGTCGACGATGAGCGCGGGCCGGGAGACCTCCATGCGCAGGTCGCGGTTGAACTGGGCCCAGCCGGAGCCGCCCATGTCGGGGATGTGCAGATAGCCACACTTGCCGCCGCTCAACTCGCGTACGACGGCCCGGCGTTTGGCCACCCAGTCCTGGTAGCGCAGGGGGCGTTCGTCGACCAGGGGGACCACCGCTACCCGGCGCGGGCGCCCGCCGCCCTCCGCGGGTGTGAAGGTCAGTTCGACGGTCGTGCCGCCCGCGCCCGCGAGCAGCGGGTACGGGCCCGTGACCGGGTCGACCGGGCGGCCGTCGATGTGGGTGAGGACGGCGCCGTCGCGGATGCCCGTGCCGGCGAGCGGGGAGCGGGCCTTGGAGTCGGAGGAGTCGCCGGGCAGGATCCGCTGGAGGGCCCAACATCCGTCACGGCAGACGAAGTTGGCGCCGAGCAGGCCCTGCGCGCGCTGGTAGTGCGGCGGGCCCTCGTTGCGGCGGGCGGCGGCCACGTAGGCGTGGGACGTGCCGAGTTCGCCGAGGACCTCGCGCAGGAGATCCGCGAACTCGTCGGGGGACGCGACGCGTTCGACCAGCGGCCGGTACTGGTCGAGCACCGCGTCCCAGTCGATGCCGCACATCTTCGGTTCCCAGAAGTACGCGCGGATGATCCGGCCCGCCTCGTCGTACGCCTGCCGCCACTCGGCCGCCGGGTCGGCCTCGTGCAGGATGCGGCGCAGGTCGATCCAGACCGTGGTGTCGTTGTCGCCGGCCTCGGTGGACGGCACGGCCTCCAGTTCGCCCTCGTCGGCGACGACGAGCCGGGAGCCGTCGCCGCTGACCTCGAACCAGTCCATGTGGGCGACGAGTTGGGACTTCTTCCCCTTGACCAGGTCGAAGTGTTCGAGGGTGGGCTGGGCCGAGGGGTCGGCCGGGTTGGCGAAGGTCTCGCCGAGCGCGCCGGAGATCGGCCAGCGCAGCCACACCAGGCCGCCGCCGGAGACCGGGTGCAGCGCCGAGTACTTGGACGCCGAGACGGGGAACGGCACGACGCGGTTGGCGAGTCCCTCGATCTCCACGGTCGGTGTGCCGTCGCCGCCCGCGTCCTCGACCGGGTCGAGGCCGCCCGCCGCCGTCCGCCCGTCGGGGGAGAGCGCGAACGGGGACGGCGTCGCGGACGACAGTGGTACGAGGTAGGGGCGGCAGCCCAGCGGGAACGACAGGTCGCCGGTGTGCACGTCGTAGACCGGGTCGAAGCCGCGCCAGGAGAGGAAGGCGAGATAGCGGCCGTCCCGCGTGAACACCGGGTTCTCGTCCTCGAAGCGGCCGTTGGTGACGTCGATGATCGTCGACGCCTCGCCCTTTCCGGGGGTGACCGCGCCGATCGCGGTGGATCCGCCGCCGCGGTTGATCCGGGCCATCTTGATCTGCCGCAGCGAGCGGCCGATGCCGGGGTGCGACCAGGTCAGCCAGGAGCCGTCGGGGGAGAAGGCGAGGTCGCGGACGGGGCCGTTCGTGGAGCGGATCAGTTCGGTGACGGCCGGTTGTTCGAGCGGTGCCTCGCCGCCCTCGTCGCCGACGTCGATGAGCAGCAGCCGCCCGTCGTTCGAGGCGATCGCGAGCCGCTCCCCGTCCGGGTCCGAGACCAGCTCCTGTACGCGGCCCAGCTGTCCTGAGGCGAACCGGCGCGGTGCCCGGTCGCCGCTGGCCCGCGGCAGGTAGGCGATCTCGACGGCGTCCTCGCCGTCGGCGTCGGTGACGTAGGCGACCTGTCCGCCGGAGCCCAGCATCTCGGGGAGGCGTACGCGTACGCCCGGGGTGTCGGCGATGGTGCGGGCGGGGCCGTCGCGGTGCGTGAGCCAGTACAGGCTGCCGCGGACGACGACGGCGCTGGCCCGGCCCGTCTCGTCGACGGAGAGCGAGTCGACGTGCAGGGCGGCGGGGACCTGGTAGCCGCGGCGCCCCGCGCGGGGGCCGCCGAGCCGGACCGGCAGCTTGCGCGGCACCGAGTCGGGGTCGAGGTCGTCGAGGATCCACACGTCGCCCGCGCACTGGTAGACGACGCGGCTGCCGTCGGTGCTGGCGTGCCGGGCGTAGAACGAGTCGTGGTCGGTGTGGCGGTGCAGGTCGGTGCCGTCGGGGCGGCAGGAGTAGACGTTGCCGATGCCCTCGTGGTCGGAGAGGAACGCGATGCGGCCGGCCACGAACATCGGGTCGTCCAGATGTCCGTCGAGGTCGGCGAGGATGCGCTGTCCGTGCACCCACAACCTGCCCTGCGCCCCGCCCCGGTAGCGCTTCCAGGCGGCCGGCTCGTGCGGCGGCGTACCGGTCAGGAGGAGGGTCTGCCGCTCCCCGTCGATGTCGGCGACCTGGATGTCGGAGACCGGGCCCCAGGGCAGCTTGCCGCCGGGGGAGCCGTCGGTCGGGACGCTGTAGGCGAAGGTGAAGTACGAGAAGGGCTCGCCGTGCGAGGCGACCGCGAGGATGTCGGCCTTCCCGTCCTTGTCGGGGGGTGACCAGCCGCGGACCTGGGTGTCCGCGCTGCCCCAGTACGTGAGCCGGCGCGCGGAGCCGCCGTCGACCGGTGCCACATGGATCTCCGGGTCGAGGCTGCGCCACGTCGTGTACGCGATGTGCCGGCCGTCGGGGGAGAAGCGCGGGTGGCTGACCTTGGTGCGGTCGACGGTGACCCGCCAGGCCCGCGCGGAGCCGTCGAGCGGCGCGACCCACAGGTCGTCCTCGGCGGCGAAACACAGCAGCTCGCCGCTGATGTGCGGGAAACGCAGGTACGCCCGGCCGTCTGCTTCCTCGGTTGCGTCAGTCACCTCCTCATGCTTTTCCGCGACGCGGGCTCCGGCAACCGGGACTCGCCGAGAAGGTGTGGCGCAGCGCACGTACGAAACCGTTTCGTTTCGCTAGTCGGCAGGGTACTTTTATCCCGTACGCATACGGAGAGGTCAGGTGGGTGACATGGTCGCGGAGGCAACGACGCGTCGCAGCCGGATCACACCCGAGCGCGAGGCCGAGCTGTACGGCGCCGTGCTCGAACTTCTCCGTGAGGTCGGCTACGACGCCCTGACCATGGACGCCGTGGCCACCCGCACGCGGTCCAGCAAGGCCACGCTCTACCGTCAGTGGGGCGGAAAGGCCGAGCTGGTGGTGAAGGCGCTGCGGAGCCAGAAGCCGCACTTCGACGAGGTCGACACCGGCTCGCTGCGCGGTGATCTGCATGCGATCGCGTTCCGTGAGGACGACTGTCACATGGAGCAGAACAGCGCGCTGATGCGCGGCCTGATGGTCGCCGTGCACGCCAATCCGGATCTGCTCGCTGCCTTCAAGGAGTGGATCGTCGAGCCCGAGATGACGGGTGTCGACCGGATGGTGCGCAGAGCGGTGGACAGGGGCGAGGTCCGGGCCGACAACCCGGCGCTCGGCTATCTGATCCACATGCTGATCGGCGCGTTCGCCACCCGCACGCTCATCGACGAAGAGCCACCGACGCAGGAATACCTCGTCTCGTACATCGACGCTGTGGTCCTCCCCGCCCTCAGCGCCTGACACTTCCCCACCGTTCCACCTGACGCGCACCCGCTCATGTCGTCGGGCCGATCACCTATGCCCTGCTGTCCTGTTGGACCCACGACCTGACCGGGAGTACGCCTCCGTGGCCACATTCCTTTACAAACTCGGCAAACTCGCGTTCCGCCGACGACACTTCGTCGCCCTGATCTGGGTGGCCCTGCTCACGCTCGCGGGCGTGGGCGCCGCCTCCGCGCCGACCGCGGCCTCCAGTTCCTTCTCCATACCGGGGACCGAGGCGCAGAAGGCCTTCGACCTGCTCGACCAGCGCTTCCCCGGATCCGCCGCCGACGGGGCCACCGCCCGCGTCGTCTTCGAGGCGCCGAAGGGGGAGAAGCTCACCGACGCCGGCAACAGGGCCGACATCCAGGACACCGTCGCCTCCCTCAAGTCCAGCTCGAAGCAGGTCGCCTCCGTCGCGGACCCGTTCGTCGCCAAGACGCTGAGCAAGGACGGCTCGATCGCCTACGCCTCGGCCTCGTACAAGGTCTCCTCGATGGAGCTGACCGACGCCGACCGGGACGCGCTCCAGGACGTCATCGACGAGGCGAAGACGACCGGTCTGACCGTCGAGGTCGGCGGTGACGCGCTGCAGGCCATGCCGGAGACCGGCGCCACCGAGATCATCGGTATCGCGGTCGCGGCCGTCGTCCTGGTGATCACGTTCGGTTCGCTGATCGCGGCCGGTCTGCCGCTGCTGACCGCGCTGATCGGTGTCGGCATCGGCGTCTCCGCCATCACGGCGCTGGCCAGCGTGCTCGACCTGGGCAGCACCACCTCCACCCTGGCGATGATGATCGGCCTCGCGGTCGGCATCGACTACGCGCTGTTCATCGTGTCCCGGTATCGGGGCGAACTCGCGGAGGGCCGGGACCGGGAGGAGGCCGCGGGGCGGGCCGTCGGCACCGCCGGTTCGGCCGTCGTCTTCGCGGGTCTGACGGTGGTCATCGCCCTCGTCGGACTCGCCGTCGTGAACATCCCGATGCTGACGAAGATGGGCATCGCGGCCGCCGGCACCGTCGCCATCGCGGTGCTCATCGCGCTCACCCTGATCCCGGCGCTGCTCGGCTACGTCGGCAAGCGGGTGCACGGCCGCAAGGCGCGCAAGGACCTGTCCACGGACAAGCAGCCCAAGGTCAACATGGGCACCCGCTGGGCCGGCTTCGTCCTGCGCCGCCCGGTCACCGTCCTGATCGCGGGCATCGTTGGCCTCGGCGCCATGGCCGTCCCGGTAGCCTCGCTCGAACTCGGCCTGCCCGACGACGGCGCGCAGCCCACGAGCACCACCCAGCGCAAGGCGTACGACCTGCTCTCCGAGGGCTTCGGGCCCGGCTTCAACGGCCCGCTCATGACGGTCGTCGACGCCAAGGGCGCGGACGACCCGAAGGCCGCCGTCTCCGAGGTCGTCCGGGAGATCAAGGGCACGGACGGGGTCGCGGCCGTCACCCCGGCGACGTTCAACAAGTCCGGGGACACGGCTGTCATCAGCGTCGTCTCCAAGTACAAGCCGTCGTCCGTCGACACCGAGAACGTCGTGCACGACATCCGTGACGCGGGCGTCGACATCAAGGCGGACACCGGCGCCGAGCTGAGCGTCACCGGCTCGACGGCCATGAACATCGACGTCTCGCAGAAGCTCAACGACGCGCTGATCCCCTACCTGGCGCTCGTCGTCGGCCTCGCGTTCCTGCTCCTGATGGTGGTCTTCCGGTCCGTCCTGGTGCCGCTGAAGGCCGCGCTCGGCTTCCTGCTCTCGGTCCTGGCCGCGCTCGGCGCCGTCGTCGCCGTCTTCCAGTGGGGCTGGCTCGGTTCGCTGTTCGGCGTCGAGCAGACCGGTCCCGTCATGTCGATGATGCCGATCTTCATGGTGGGTGTGGTCTTCGGCCTCGCGATGGACTACGAGGTGTTCCTCGTGACGCGGATGCGGGAGGCGTACGTGCACGGGGAGCGGCCCGCGCAGGCCGTCGTCACCGGGTTCAAGCACGGGGCGCGGGTGGTCACGGCCGCGGCGATCATCATGATCGCGGTGTTCGCGGGCTTCATCGGAAGCTCGGAGCAGATGGTGAAGATGATCGGCTTCGGCCTCGCCATCGCCGTCTTCTTCGACGCCTTCGTCGTCCGTATGACGATCGTGCCCGCCGTCCTCGCGCTGCTCGGCAAGAAGGCCTGGTGGCTGCCGAAGTGGCTGGCGCGGGTGCTGCCGAACGTGGACGTGGAGGGCGAGGGGCTGCGGACGGCCTCCGCCGACCGTCCGGACGAGGACCGTCCCGACGAGGACCGGAAGCTCGTCAGCGCGTGACGCGCTGAGGGGCCTTGGCCGGGGTGACGGTCGTGTAGGTGCGGCGCAGGAAGCGGACCAACGCTTTCGTGTCGAACTGCACGACCGTCACCCCGCTCGGCTTGTGCGGCGCGTGGAACTCGATGACCGTCTGCACGCGACCGCACGGCCAGATCCGGACGGCGCCGCCGGTGACGGGGGCGCGCAGGCCGCGTTCGAGGAGCTCGCGGGGGAAGGATCCCCACTCGCCGGAGCCGGGCAGTGCGACACGGACCGTGCCGCTCTCGTGACGCAGCACGACGGGGACCGCGTGGCCCGCCTCGGCGGAATCGGTGACGATCCGGGCCCGCGCGTACTGCTCTACGTACTGCTCGACAGCCGTCATGTACTTAAATGTCGCATATGTGCTGGTGTACAGACCAGGGGTGGCCGGGGGAGATCGGTGTCAATTGGTACTGGGAGGCTCTTGCAAGCTGTTCGCAACAAGCCTCTATCATCGAACGATGCATGTCCCTGACGGATTCATCAACGCCCCCGTGTCGGCCGTCACGGGCGTCGTCGCCGCGGGCGCCGTCGCCGTCAGCCTGCGCGGCGCCCGCCGTGAGCTCGGCTCCGAGCGGGCCGCGCCGCTCGCGGGCCTGGTCGCGGCGTTCATCTTCGCCGTGCAGATGCTCAACTTCCCCGTCGCGGCGGGCACCAGCGGACACCTCCTGGGCGGCGCGCTCGCGGCGATACTCGTGGGCCCCTATACCGGGGTCCTCTGCGTGTCCGTCGTGCTGCTCATGCAGGGCGTGCTGTTCGCCGACGGCGGCCTCACCGCGCTCGGCGTGAACATCACCGACATGGCGATCACCACGACCGTCGTCGCCTACCTCGTCTTCCGCGGTCTGGTGAAGCTGCTGCCGCGCACCCGCCGCTCGATCACCGTGGCGTCCTTCGTCGCCGCGCTGCTGTCCGTCCCGGCCGCCGCGGTCGTCTTCACCCTGATCTACGCCATCGGGGGGACGACCGACGTCTCCATCGGCAAGGTCGCCACCGCGATGGTCGGCGTGCACATCCTCATCGGCATCGGCGAGGCCGTGATCACCGCGCTCACCGTCGGCGCGGTCGTCGCCGTGCGCCCCGACCTCGTCTACGGGGCCCGGGGCCTGCACAAGACGCTGAAGCTGAAGGTGAACGGGGAGCTGGTCGACGCGCCCACGGCGGCTCCGGTGGCGGCTGCCCGCTCGCACCGCAAGGTCTGGCTCATCGGCCTGGCCGCCTCCGTCGTCCTCGCCGGCTTCGTCTCCTTCTACGCCTCGGCCAACCCCGACGGCCTGGAGAAGGTCGCCCACGACAAGGGCATCGACCAGAAGGCGAAGGAGCACGCCTCCTCCGACTCCCCGCTCGCCGACTACGGCGTGAAGGACATCTCCAACGGCCGCCTCTCCGGCGGCCTCGCCGGGATCATCGGTGTCGGCGTCACCGTCGTCGCGGGCACCGGGATCTTCTGGGCGCTGCGCAGGCGGCGTACGAGCGACGCGGCCTCCACCGAGGTCCCCGCCGCTTCGGAGCAGGTGTCCTGACATGGGCGCCGGTCACGCCCACCAGCTCTACCGCGCCGGGACCTCGCCCGTGCACGCGCTGCCGCCGCACACCAAACTGGCCGCGGTCTTCTGCTTCGTCCTGGTCGTCGTCTCCACCCCGCGCGAGGCGATGTGGGCGTTCGGCCTGTACGCGGTGCTGCTCGCGGCCGTCGCGTACGCGGCGCGGGTCCCGGCGGGCTTTCTGCTGAAGCGGCTGCTCATCGAGGTCCCGTTCGTCGCCTTCGCCGTCCTCATGCCGTTCGTGGCGGAGGGCGAGCGGGTGCAGGTGCTCGGGATGTCGCTGAGCGAGAGCGGCCTGTGGGGCGCGTGGAACGTGCTCGCCAAGGGCACGCTCGGCGTCGCCGCCGCGGTCCTGCTCGCCTCGACCACCGAACTGCGCGAACTGATCCTGGGCCTGCAACGCCTGAAGCTGCCCCCGCTGCTCGTCCAGATCGCCTCGTTCATGATCCGCTACGGCGATGTGATCACCGGCGAGATGCGCCGCATGAAGATCGCCCGGGAGTCGCGCGGCTTCGAGGCGAAGGGCGTACGGCACTGGGGCGTGCTCGCCAAGTCGGCGGGCGCCCTGTTCATCCGCTCCTACGAACGCGGGGAGCGGGTGCACCTCGCCATGGTCAGCCGTGGCTACGCGGGGGCGATGCCGGTGATCGACGACCTGGCGGCGACCCGGACCCAGTGGTCGTACGCGCTGGCCCTGCCGGGCGCGGCGCTCGTGGTGTGCTTGATGGGATGGGCGCTGTGACTTCTTCTGTTGCTTCTTCTGCGACTTCTTCTGTGGCTTCTCTCGACGTACGTGGGCTCGCCTTCGCCTACCCCGACGGGCACCAGGCCCTCTTCGGCGTGGACCTTACGATCGGCAAGGGCGAGCGGGTCGCGCTGCTCGGGCCGAACGGCGCGGGCAAGACGACCCTCGTCCTGCACCTCAACGGCATCCTGACGGGTGGCGCGGGCACCGTCACGGTGGCCGGCCTCCCGGTCTCCGCGCGCCATATGGCGGAGATCCGCCGCAAGGTCGGCATCGTCTTCCAGGACCCGGACGACCAGCTGTTCATGCCGACGGTCCGCGAGGACGTCGCGTTCGGCCCGGCGGCGGCGGGCATGAAGGGCCCGGAGCTGGAGGCGCGGGTCCGCAAGGCCCTCGCGCTGGTCGGCATGGAGGAGTTCGCGGACCGGCCCCCGCACCACCTCTCCTTCGGCCAGCGCCGCCGCGTGGCCGTGGCGACGGTCCTCGCCATGGAGCCGGAGATCCTCGTCCTGGACGAGCCGTCCTCCAACCTCGACCCGGCCTCGCGCCGCGAACTCGCCGACATCCTGCGCTCGTTGGACGTGACGGTCCTCATGGTCACGCACGACCTGCCGTACGCCATGGAGCTCTGCCCCCGCGCGGTGATCCTCAGCGACGGCGCGATCGCGGCGGACGGGGCGACCGGCGACCTCCTCATGGACGAGGACCTGATGGCGGCGCACCGCCTGGAACTCCCCTTCGGCTTCGACCCGAGGTCGGTGGCGGGGCGGACGGCGCAGTGAAGTCCGTGCGGGAGGCGCTGAACGCGGGTTAGCGTCCGCGTATGAAGCGCTTCGAGGATCACGTTGCCCTGATCACCGCGGCCGGACGCGGCATCGGCGCCGCCACCGCCCACCGGCTGGCCGAGGAGGGCGCGAGCGTCCTCGTCACCGACATCGACGAGGCGGCGGCCGGGAAGATCGCCGCCTCGATCCGTGAACAGGGCGGTACGGCACGGGAGTTCGGCTGCGACGTGGGCGACAGGGACTCCGTCGAGGCGGCCGTCGCGTACGCCGTCGAGACCTTCGATCGGCGCGGCGCCCTCGACGTCCTCGTCAACAACGCCTGCGCCTGCCACCCCGACGCGGCGCTCTTCGAGGAGGAGGACGACGAGGAGTGGGCCGTCGACCTCGACATCACGCTCACCGGCGCCTACCGGTGCGCCCGCGCCGCGCTGCCGTACCTCGTCGCCTCCGGCCGCGGCGCCATCGTCAACATCGGCTCCGTGAACGGGATCCAGGACTTCGGCAACCACGCGTACAGCGCCGCGAAGGCGGGACTCGCGTCTCTGACCCGTACGTTGGCCGGTCACGCGGGGCCGCGCGGCGTCCGCGTGAACCTGGTCGCGCCCGGCACGGTCCGCACCACGGCGTGGGCGGGGCGGGACGAACAGCTCGACGCGATGCGGGAGTTGTATCCGCTGGGCCGGGTCGGGGAGCCGGCCGACATCGCGGCGGCGGTCGCGTTCCTCGCGTCGAGCGACGCGGCGTGGATCACCGGGGCGGTGCTGCCGGTCGATGGTGGGACGACCGCGGTCAGCAGTGGGTTCATGGCCATCCGGGGCTGACGCCACGGGGCTCCGCCCCGGACCCCGCGGGCTCTCGTCCAAGAGCGGGGCTTGAGCTATCAAGCCCCTGCGGCGATTGAGCAGCGGGGGTCTGGGGGCAGGCCCCCAGCACCACGGACCACCGTCAACCGGCGTGCAGCATCAACCCGATGCCCGCCACCACCACACCCGCCGCCAAAAGCCTTGGCGCGCCGAAGCGTTCCTTGAAGAAGATCGCGCCGATCGCCGCCCCCACGATGATCGACGACTCCCGGAGCGCGGAGATCGGCGCGAGGTCCGCCCGCGTCTGGGCCCAGAGGACCAGGCCGTACGCGAGGACGGAGAGCGCCGCACCCAACAGCCCTCGCAGCGCGAACGGCCGCAACCGCTCCACCAGTTCACCGCGCCAGCGGTACGCCGCGTATACCGGCACCGCGATCCCCTCCAGCACCATCAGCCACGCGATGTAGCCGAGGGACGAGCCCGAGGCGCGCACACCCAATCCGTCCACCACCGTGTACGACGCGATCGCCACCCCCGTGGCCAGCGCGGCGCCGAGCGCACGCCAGTCCGGCCGCCGCCCCGACCCCCGCAACCCCCACAGCGCAAGGCCGGTCAACCCCGCGCTGGACACCGCGACGCCCGCCGCCTGCCAGCCGCCCGGCACCTCGCCCGCGAAGACCGCCGCGAGCACCGTCACCACGAGCGGCGCCGTGCCGCGCGCGATCGGATAGGCCTGTCCGAAGTCGCCCAGCTTGAACGACGTCATCAGCAGCCAGTAGTACGCGACGTGCAGGACCGCCGACGCCACCAGATACGGCCACGCCCCCGCCGCCGGGATCGGCGCGAACACCGCGAGCACGAGCCCGATCAGCGTCCCGCCGCCCGATATGAGCGTGAAGCCGACCAACTTGTCCGTGATGTGGTGGGCCAGGGCGTTCCACGAGGCGTGGGTCACCGCCGCGAGCAGTACCGCCGCGGCGACCACGGGAGTCATACGCGCACGTCCACGAGCGCGGCACCCGCGTGCGAGATCAACTCCTTGGGCCCCATGGGGAAGACGGCGTACGGGCTGCCGGCCGCCGCCCACACCGTGTCGTGCGTGAGCAGGGAGCGGTCGGCGAGGACGCGGGTCTGGTTCGCGTGGCCGAAGGGCGGGACGCCGCCGATCGCGTAGCCGGTGAACTCCCGCACGACGTCCGCCTTGGCGCGCGTGACCTTCTCGGCCCCCAGCTCGTCGCGTACGAGATCGAGGTCGACGCGCGAGGCGCCGTCCATCAGGACCAGCACCGGCACCCCGTCCGCCGCGAAGATCAACGACTTGCAGATCTGGCTCAGTTCGCAGCCGATCGCCTCCGCAGCCTCCTGCGCGGTGCGGGTCGCCTCGGGGAAGCGCCGCACCCGCGGCAGGAGGTCGGCGAGGCCCATCGCGGTGACGGCCTCGGCGAACCGGGGGTGTGCTGCCGTGCTGTTGCTGCCTTCTGCTGTCGTCATGCTCCGCACGCTAGCCGTACGTGTACGAGGCACGCGACCCTGTATCGGCGCCCGGTCAGCCGCCCGCCAGCAGCATCTTGCGGACGACGGGACCGGCCGAGTCGCCGCCGTGCCCGCCCTGCTGCACCACGGCCGCCGCCGCGAGGTCCCCACGCCAGGCCGTGAACCAGCCGTTGGGGTCCTTCTGCCCGTCGACCTCCGCGGAGCCGGTCTTCGCGCCCATGTCGGAGCCGAGCCCGGACATCGGCTTCACGGCCGTGCCGGCGATCGTCGTGTAGTGCATCAACTCCCGCATCTTCGAGGCCGTCGAGGCGGAGATGGGCTTCGCCGCCTTCGCCAGGGTGCGGTCGTCGAAGTCGGGCGAGACCAGGTACGGCTGGTGGAAGGCGCCCGCCTTCACGGTCGCCGCCACCGAGGCCATGTTCAGCGGGTTCATCCGGACGCCGCCCTGCCCGATCAGCGAGGCCGCCATCTGCGCGTCCGACATCACCGGCACCGCGCCGTCGAAGCTCGGCACCCCGATCGACCAGTTGTTCATGCCGAGGCCGAAGACCGTCTGCGCCTGCTTGGTCAGCGAGTCGTTGTCGAGCTTCGGGGCCTGGCTGATGAAGGCCGTGTTGCAGGACGCGGCGAAGCTCGACTTGAACGTGCCGTTCTTGATCTGGAACTTGTCGTCGTTCTGGAACTTCCAGTGCCCGTACGTGAAGTACTTCGGGCACGGGTGCTTCTTGTCGACGTCGGTGATGTTCTTGTCCAGAAGCATCGACGCCGTGATGACCTTCATCGTGGAGCCGGGCGCGAGCGAGCCCTGGAACGCCGTGTTGAACCCGGGGCTGGAGTTCGCCACCGCCAGGATCTCACCGGTCGACGGCTTCACGAGCACGACCGAGGCCTTCTTGCGCGACTTCACCTGGTCCTCGGCGGTGGCCTGGAGCGCCGGGTCGAGCGTGGTCTTCACGGTGCCCGGAGTGCCCTTGGAGAGAGCCAGCAGCGTCTTGTCGGGCAGCGCGTTCTTGTCGTCGGACTTCTTCTCCGACTGACCGCGCACGACGCGCAGTTCGACGCCGGCGGTGCCGCCCGCCTTCTTCCCGTACTTCTCGCGCAGTCCGTCGACGACGGTGCCGATCGAGGGGTACTTCTTCTTGTCCAGCTCGTTGCCCGCCCGGTCGACGGCCTTGACCGGCGGATCGCCCGCCTCGCCGGTCTCCAGGTGGTCGCCCTCCTTCAGGTCCGGGTGCACGACGGCGGGTTGCCAGTCGACGAGGACCTTGCCGTCGCTCTTGCGGCGCTCGGCGGTCAGCGAGGAGTCGTACGCGAAGGGCTTGCTCAACTTCTGGTACTCGACCGTGGACGTGACGTGGAAGGGGACTTCGGCGCCCTTGCGGGTGCCGGGCGCGAGCTTCACGCCGGTGAGGTGGGCTTCCTTGGCGACGTCGGCGAGTGCCTTTTTCGCGGCGGCGGGATCGCTGGTGTAGGTGGCCGCCTTCGCGGCGTCCCCGTGCTGCCAGGCGGTGAGGAAACCGTCGGCCGCCGCGCGAACCTCCTTGGCGGACGGCGGGCCCTTGGGGATCTCGGGCTTGTCGTCCGCGGCCGAAGCGGAGGTGCTGCCCGCCCGGTCACCGCTCCCGATCAGCGCGTACGCGCCGACGCCTGCCCCGATGACGGCGACGGCGGCGACGCCACCGATCACCAGGGCGTTCGTGTTGCGTCGCGTCTCACCGCGACGCTTGCCTCTGCTGCCCACCTGAGTCCTCCGGAGATCTACGGGTGGCCCAGGGTACGGGGTGGCCCTGAACGCACTTTCCATAGGACAGAACGACGTGGCAACGCCTGGCGATGCGTGGATTCACCGCCAGGCGCAGGGAGGCGTAGGGGAACTACGCTCCGGCCCGTAGAACGGCCGCGACGACGGGGCCCGCCGCGTCTCCGCCGTGCCCGCCGCGCGGCACCGTCGCGGCGGCCGCCACATCGCCGCTGTAGCCCGTGAACCAGGAGTTGGCGTCGCCCTGGCCGTCGACCTCTGCGGAGCCCGTCTTCGCGCCCTTGTCGCCGGGTACGCCCGCCATGGCCGCGGCGGCGGTGCCGTTGGTCGCGGTCAGCCGCATCATCTGGCGCAGCTGGTCGGAGGTTCCGGGCTTCAGTCCCCGCGCCGTGGCGAGCGGGTGGTCGTCGATCTTCCGGGAGACGAGGACCGGCTGGTGGAACGTGCCGGTGATGGCGGTCGCCGTGACCGACGCCATGTTCAACGGGTTCATCTTGACCCGGCCCTGGCCGATCATCGCGGCGGCGTCGTCCGAGTCGCCCGGCAGCTCCACGGAGCCGTCGCGGGAGACGATCCCCGTCTTCCAGTCCTTGCCGAGGCCGAACCGGTCCTCCGCCTCCGCGGCGAACTTCTTCGCGCCCAGGTCGTCGGAGAGCTTGATGAAGGCGGTGTTGCAGGACCGCGCGAAGCTGTCGGCGAGCGTCGCGTTCTGGTTCGGCCGCATGCCCTTGAGGTTGTGGAAGGTCTGGCTCATCGCGACCGCCGAACCGGGGCAGGGCGCCTGGCCGTTCGCCGAGGTCACACCGTTGTCGATCAGCGCCGCCGCGGTGAGGATCTTCATCACGGAGCCGGGCGCGGTGCCGCCCTGGAACGCCGCGTTGAACTCGCCCTTCGCCTCGTTGGCGACCGCGAGCACCTCACCGGTGGACGGCTTGACCGCCACCACCGAGGACTCCTGGTACTTCTTCACCGCCTGCTCGGCGGCGGCCTGCGCGGTCGCGCTGATCGTCGTACGCAGCGTGCCGGGCTTGCCCTTGGCGAGCGTGAGGAGGGTCTTCGCGGCGGACGTCTCCCCGCCCGCGTCGGTCCGCTCCACGTACGTCTCGATGCCCGGCGAACCCCCGGCGGCATCCCCGTACTTGGCGCGCAGCTGGTCCAGGACCGGGCCGAGTGACGGGTACGTGTCCTTGGTCAGCACGGTGCCGTTGCGGTCCACGGCCTCGATCGGGGGCGCGGGGGCCTCTCCGGTGACGAGCGTGTCGCCCTTCTTCATCGCCGGGTGCACCACGGCCGGCGACCAGTCGACCAGCGCCCGCCCGGTGGTCTGCCCGCGCACGACCGTGAGCGAGGAGTCGTACGACAACGTCCTGGTCTTCTTGCCGTACGTGACGGTGGCCTTGACGTGGAAGGCGACCTTCGCGCCGTCCGCCTTCGTCGCCGTCAGCTCGGTGTGCGTGACGTGCGCCTTGTCGTGCCAGTCACCGAGGACGCTCATCGCGTTGTCGGCGTAGTCCGTGAGCCGCGCCGCGGCCCCCGGGTCGTTCTTCGCCCACGCCGCGAGGAACCGCTCCGACGTCTCCTTCACCTCGTCGCCGGACGGCGGCCCCGACTTGTACTCCGACCCCTGCGACGACACGGTGTTCCCGCCCGTGACCGCCGTGACGAGGTTGTACGCCCCGTACCCCGCGCCGCCCACCATGACGGTGCACACCCCGCCGACGATGGCGATCTTGGCCCCCTTGCGCATGACGCGCTCCCCTCCCCAGGTTTACGAGAGGGACTGTAAGCACGAGGAGTGCCCCAAGGGGCACGGGTTCATCGGATGATGTCCGAAGGTGTCCGGATTGAGATCACCAAGCTGACCGAAACCGGCTCACACCCACGTGTCCAACCACATCCGCGACCGCCACGAGTCGACCGGGATCGCGTCGCCCGTGTAGATCGGCCAGAAGTAGATGAAGTTCCACGCGATCAGCAGCACCAGGGCGCCCGCGCCCGCCGCGCCGATCACCCGCCGTCGCTCCGGTGAGCCCGGTTTGCCGATGATCGCGCCGAGCATCATCGCCAGGGCCAGGCAGAGGAACGGGGCGAAGACGACCGCGTAGAAGTAGAAGATCGTCCGCTCTTGGTAGTTGAACCAGGGGAGGTAGCCGGCCGCGATGCCGCACAGGATCGCGCCCGCCCGCCAGTCGCGGCGGAAGAACCAGCGCCACAGCACGTACAGGAGCGCGAAGCAGGCCGCCCACCACAGCAGCGGCGTGCCGAGCGCCAGGACCTCGCGGGCGCACTTCTCGGTGGCGTCGGCGGGGCAGCCGTCGGCGCCGGGCTTCGGCGACTCGTAGAAGTACGAGACCGGGCGGCCGTCGACCAGCCAGCTCCACGGGTTGGACTGGTAGGTGTGCGGCGAGCTGAGCGTGGTGTTGAAGTTCCACACCTCGTGCTCGTAGTGCCACAGGCTGCGCACCCAGTCCGGCAGCCAGGCCCAGGTGCCGCCCTTGCCGTCGGTCGCCGCCCAGTCGCGGAAGTAGCCGCCGGAGCCGTCGGCGGGGGAGAGGATCCAGCCGAGCCAGGACAGGACGTAGGTGGCGATGGCCACGGGGACGGTCGAGACGAACGCCGGGACGACGTCCCGCTTCAGCACCGCGCGGTAGGGGCGCTCGGCGCCCGCCACCCGCCGCGAACCCACGTCCCACAGCACCGACATCAGCGCGAAGGCGGCGAGGAAGATGAAGCCGTTCCACTTCGTGGCGGCGCCGAGGCCGAGGCACAGTCCTGCGAGCAGCCGCCACGGGCGCCAGCCGAGGCGCAGGGTCCGGGCCACCTCGTCATCGGGGTGGGGCAGCCCGTGCTCGTCCACCGGCAGCGCGGCGGCCAACTGCCCGCGCGTGCGCTCCCGGTCGAGCACCAGACAGCAGAACGCCGCCAGCACGAAGAAGACCAGGATCGAGTCGAGCAGCGCGGTGCGGCTCATCACGTACGAGAGCCCGTCGACGGCGAGCAGCGCGCCCGCCAGGCAGCCGAGGAACGTGGAGCGGAAGATGCGCCGCCCGATCCGGCAGACCATGAGCACGCACAGCGTGCCGAGGACCGCCGTCATGAACCGCCAGCCGAACGGGTCGAACCCGAACATCCACTCGCCGATGCCGATGACGTACTTGCCCACCGGCGGATGCACGACGTACGAGGCGTCGTGCGGGATCGGTACGTTTCCGCCCGTGGCCAGGATCTTGTCGTTGGCGTCCTTGGGCCAGTTCACCTCGAAGCCGCGGTGGATGAGTGCCCACGCGTCCTTCGCGTAGTACGTCTCGTCGAATATCACGGCCTTCGGGTTGCCCAGATTCCAGAACCTGGCGAGGCCCGCGACGAGCGTGACGAGCAGCGGCCCGACCCAGCCGACGATCCGCTCCGCCTGCGCGGCGGAGAACCGGCTCAGCCCGAAGGACGCCCACAGACGGCCCCCGAGCGGCGGGAACGGCGGCACCAGGCGCGTGCCCACGGCACCGCTTCTGGCCCCGTTCTCCCCAGCCCGGTACCCGAACCTGCGCAGCCCGCGCAGCCACGACGACTGCGGTGGCTCCAGGCCGGCGGCCTGCTCGGTCGGTGCGCTGGTCGGAGTCGCCCCGGACGACGACGCGGTACTGGTCACGCGCGCCATCGTAGGGAACACGACTGTGCGAGTCCCGTGCGCCGTCCCTGCGAGACTGGAACAGTGACAGGAACCGCAGAATCCCCCGAGTCCACCGGAACCCTCGTGCTCGCGGGCACCCCGATCGGCGACGTGTCGGACGCGCCGCCGCGGCTTGCCAAGGAGCTGGCCACCGCCGATGTCGTCGCCGCCGAGGACACCCGGCGCATGAAGCGGCTGACGCAGGCGCTCGGGGTGCAGGTCGGCGGGCGTGTCGTGTCGTACTTCGAGGGCAACGAGTCGGCGCGCACGCCGGAGCTGGTCGAGGCGCTCGCCGGCGGGGCGCGGGTGCTGCTGGTGACGGACGCGGGGATGCCGTCCGTGTCCGACCCCGGTTACCGCCTGGTCGCGGCCGCCGTCGAGCGGGACATCCGCGTCACGGCCGTGCCGGGTCCCTCCGCCGTGCTCACCGCCCTCGCGCTCTCCGGGCTCCCCGTCGACCGCTTCTGCTTCGAGGGCTTCCTGCCGCGCAAGGCGGGCGAGCGGCTCTCCCGGCTCAAGGAGTCCGCGCAGGAGCGCCGCACCCTCGTCTACTTCGAGGCCCCGCACCGCCTCGACGACACCCTCGCCGCGATGGCCGAGGCCTTCGGGGACGACCGCCGCGCGGCCGTGTGCCGCGAGCTCACCAAGACGTACGAGGAGGTCAAGCGCGGCCCCCTGAAGGAGCTCGCCGAGTGGGCCGCCGAGGGCGTGCGCGGCGAGATCACGGTCGTCGTCGAGGGCGCTCCGGAGAAGTCCACCGACGACCTCACCCCCGCTGAGCTGGTGCGCAGGGTGCGCGTGCGCGAAGAGGCCGGGGAACGGCGCAAGGAGGCGATCGCGGCCGTGGCGGTCGACGTGGGGCTGCCCAAGCGCGAGGTCTTCGATGCTGTCGTGGCGGCAAAGAATGCGGATCGAACCGCCCCATAGGCGTGTAAAGGACTAACCTGAAAAGCAAAGCGAAGACCGCGCGCCAGGCCTGTTTCGGCAGGGAAAGGCCAAATCGGATCCAATAGTCGACAGGGCTTTTGCGCTCGGCCCAGCGGAGGCGTCCACTGGTTGAAGGGGACGCACCCGTCCCCACGCTGCCGCAGGGCAGCGTTTGTCCAGCGGGCAAGAGGAGCTGGCATGAGCGAGTTCGCAGTCTCCAAGACAGCCATTGGTGCGCAGACGCCCCCGGTCCCGAATCGCAGCGCGGCGATTTCGATCGTCCACGAGTCGTATTCGTTCGCCTGCATGCGGTGCGGGCACGGCTGGGAGCAGTCCTACGAGATCGAGCACCACGTCGACGGGGAGGGTGCGGAGTTCGTGATGTACGTGGTCAAGGGCGAGCGGGTGCCGTCGCCGCTGACCCGGCCCACCTGTGTGAACTGCGAGGGCCACGTCGTGCGCATCATGCGCGCGGGGCGGGTCTCCTCGGCCCATGAAGCGCTGCAGCACCACCGCACCCCGCGGTCGGGTTCCGTGGAGGTGCCGGAGCCGGAGTCGGCGGAGCGCGAGGGGCACCACCACTGGCATCTGTCGGACCTGCTGCACCCCTTCAGCCACCACAAGCGGGACGAGTGACACCGGGTTCGTAGGATCGGGGGCATGAGCCCCAGCACCAAGGACGTCACCCCGCCGCCGCTGCCCGCGCCCCTGGAGGTCGAGGTCGCCGACTCCCACACCCACCTGGACATGCAGGAGGGAACCGTGGAGGAGGGCCTCGCCAAGGCGGCGTCGGTGGGTGTGACCACGGTCGTCCAGGTGGGCTGCGACGTCGCGGGCTCGCGGTGGGCGGCCTCCGTCGCCCAGGAGCACGCGCGCGTGCACGCGACCGTCGCCCTGCACCCCAACGAGGCGCCGCGCATCGTGCACGGCGACCCCGACGGATGGTCCCGGCAGGGCGCGCGCGAAGCCCTCGGTGACGCCGGGCTCGACGAGGCCCTCGCCGAGATCGACCGGCTCGCCGCCCTCCCGCACGTGAAGGGCGTCGGCGAGACCGGCCTCGACCACTTCCGTACAGGCCCCGAAGGCAAGGCCGCCCAGGAGCGCTCCTTCCGCGCCCACATCGAGATCGCCAAGCGGCACGGCAAGGCGCTCGTCATCCACGACCGTGAGGCGCACGACGATGTGCTACGCGTCCTGAAGGAGGAGGGCGCGCCCGAGCGCACCGTCTTCCACTGCTACTCCGGTGACGCGGACATGGCCCAAATCTGCGCGGAGAACGGCTACTTCATGTCGTTCGCGGGAAACGTGACGTTCAAGAACGCGCAGCCGCTGCGCGACGCGCTCGCGGTGGCCCCGCTCGACCTGGTCCTGGTCGAGACCGACGCGCCCTTCCTCACGCCCGCCCCGTACCGCGGTCGGCCTAACGCCCCGTATCTCATTCCGGTCACGCTGCGCGCCATGGCCGAGGTCAAGGGCGTCACGGAGGAAGCCCTCGCGACGTCGGTCTCCGCCAACACCGCGCGTGCCTTCGATTACTGAGCGATAACGGTCACGGGCGCTCTCGTCCGCTCACCTTCGGGCAAAGTCGCCACACAGAGTGACCGTGGTGCTTTGGAGAGTGACGAACGCTCCGCTAGGTTCTGCTCGCCTGATCCGCCCCTCCCCGGGGGCCGGACACCTGTGAGTGCCTGGAGCGTCGTCGTGAGCATTACGCCGCAGGAGACGTACGAGCGGTATGAGCTGTACGAGGCGGAGACCCGGGTCCCCGCCCCGGCGCCGCCCGGCGGCCGGGCCGAGGCCCGGCGCGCCGCACGCCGCAAGAAGACGGCGCAGCGCCCCGAAGCGCTGCGCAGGCTGCTGCCGCAGGCGCTGGTCGTCGCGTTCCTCGCGGGCGGCACGTCCGCCTTCGTCGCCGACGACAAGGCCATCCACCTCAGCGTCGACGGCAAGGAGCGCACCCTGCACACCTTCGCCGACGACGTCACCGAACTCCTCGACGACGAGGGCGTGGACGTCGGCGACCACGACGTCGTGGCGCCCGGCGAGGGGGCCGCGCTGGCCAGCGGGGACGAGGTCGCGGTCCGGTACGGGCGCCCCGTCCGGCTCACCCTCGACGGGCAGCGCCGCGAGGTGTGGACGACGGCGCAGACCGTGCACGGGGCGCTCAGCCAGCTCGGGGTGCGGGCGGAGGGCGCGTACGTCTCGGCCTCGCGCTCCCAGCGCATCGCCCGCCACGGACTCGAACTCGACGTACGCACCGAGCGCAGCGTCACGATCATGGCCGACGGCAACCGCCGCACCATCCGCACGAACGCGGCGACCGTGGGCGAGGCCGTCGAGGACGCGGGCGTCACGCTGCACGGGCAGGACACCACGTCGGTGCCGCAGAGCGGCTTCCCGCGCGACGGGCAGGTCATCACGGTGATGCGGGTGACGGGGGAGAAGGAGGTCCGCGAGGAGTCGATCCCCTACGCGACCGAGCGCACCGAGGACGCCTCGCAGTTTCAGGGCACGGA
Organism: Streptomyces endophyticus; assembly: GCF_035798155.1. NCBI lineage: Bacteria > Bacillati > Actinomycetota > Actinomycetes > Kitasatosporales > Streptomycetaceae > Streptomyces > Streptomyces endophyticus. The sequence continues at coordinate 30,156 of NZ_JAOZYC010000158.1, forward strand.
GATCGTCACGCGCGCCGGTGAGCCCGGCATGAAGCGGGTCACGTACTCGGTGCGCACCGTCAACGGGGTCAGGATGAAGCCGCGCCGCGTACGGCAGGAGGTCGTACGGGAGCCGCGCACGCAGCAGGTCAGGGTCGGCACGAAGCCGATGCCGACGTCCGTGGCCGGGGCGGACTCCCTCAACTGGTCCGGCCTCGCCGCCTGCGAATCGGGCGGGCGGCCGGGGGCCACGGACGCGACCGGTACCTACGGGGGGCTCTACCAGTTCGACACCCAGACGTGGCAGAGCCTCGGCGGCTCGGGGCGCCCCCAGGACGCGCCTGCCACGGAGCAGACCTACCGGGCGAAGAAGCTGTACGTCAGCCGTGGGGCGACGCCGTGGCCGCATTGCGGGGGCCGGTTGTAGGTGGGGCGGCACCGGGGTTGCGCTCTCGGGGCTCTGCCCCGGACCCCGCGCCTCAATCGCCGGCGGGGCTTGATCTGTGGCACGGCTACCCTTGAACGGTGAGCAACAGTGACCCCCAGGGCCCCCTCCTCGGCGCCGCGGACATCCGCGAACTCGCCGCGGCGCTGAATGTCCGGCCGACCAAGCAGCGCGGCCAGAACTTTGTTATCGACGCCAACACCGTCCGCCGCATCGTCCGCACCGCGGAAGTGACCGAGGACGACGCCGTCGTAGAGGTGGGACCCGGCCTCGGCTCGCTCACCCTCGCCCTCCTCGAAGCGGCCCGGCACGTCACGGCCGTGGAGATCGACGACGTACTGGCCTCGGCCCTGCCCGCCACCATCGCGGCCCGCATCCCGGCCAAGAAGGACGCGTTCGACCTCGTCAACATCGACGCGATGCAGGTCACCGAGCTTCCCGGCCCGGCCCCCACCGCCCTCGTCGCGAACCTTCCGTACAACGTCGCGGTCCCCGTCCTGCTCCACATGCTGGAGAACTTCCCGACCATCGAGCGCACCCTCGTGATGGTGCAGGCCGAGGTCGCCGACCGGCTCGCCGCCGGGCCCGGCTCCCGCGTCTACGGCGTCCCGTCCGTGAAGGCCAACTGGTACGCGGAGGTCAAGCTCGCCGGCCGGATCGGCCGCAACGTCTTCTGGCCCGCGCCGAACGTCGACTCCGGCCTCGTCTCCCTGGTCCGCCGCACCGAGCCGATCCCCACCACCGCGTCCAGGCAAGAGGTCTTCGCGGTCGTCGACGCCGCCTTCGCCCAGCGCCGCAAGACGCTGCGCGCGGCGCTCGCCGGGTGGGCGGGTTCGGCGCAGGCCGCGGAGGAGGCCCTCGTCGCGGCGGGCGTCTCCCCGCAGGCGCGCGGCGAGGCGCTCACCGTCCACGAGTTCGCCCGCATCGCGGAGGCAAAGCAGCAGTGAGTGCGACCGTACGCGTCCCCGCCAAGGTCAACGTCCAGCTCGCGGTCGGCGGCGCCCGCCCCGACGGCTTCCACGACCTGGCGAACGTATTCCTGGCCGTGGGCCTCTACGACGAGGTGACGGTGTCGGAGGCGGACTCCTTCACGCTCACCTGCACGGGCCCGGGCTCCGTCCCCGTACCCGAGGTCCCCCTGGACCGTACGAACCTGGCGGCGCGCGCGGCCATCGAGCTGGGGCGCAGGTACGACATCGCCCCCGACGTACGTATCCACATCGCCAAGGACATCCCGGTCGCCGGCGGCATGGCGGGCGGCTCCGCGGACGCGGCGGGCGCGCTGCTCGCCTGCGACGCGCTCTGGGGCACGAACGCCTCGCGCGAGGAGCTGCTCGACATCTGCGCCGAGTTGGGCAGTGACGTGCCGTTCAGCCTGGTCGGCGGTGCGGCGCTCGGTACCGGGCGGGGCGAGAAGCTCGAACCCCTCGACGTGGGAGGGGAGTTCTGGTGGGTGTTCGCGGCCGCGGACGGCGGTCTGTCCACGCCGGCGGTCTACCGCGAGTTCGACCGCCTCAGCCCCGAGGCCCCCGACCCCGTCGCCGCGCCCGCCCTCCTGGAGGCGCTGCGCACCGGCGACGTCGAGGCGCTCGCGGCCACGGTCACGAACGACCTGCAGCCCGCCGCGCTCTCCCTCTTCCCGTCCCTGAAGGACACCCTCGACGCCGGTACGTCGGCGGGGGCGCTGGCCGCGCTCGTCTCTGGCTCGGGCCCGACGACCGCGTTCCTCGTGGCGGACGAGTCCTCGGCGCGGAAGGTTGCGGCAGCGCTCACCGGTATCGCCGGATGCCGATCGGCCCGCGTGGCCTCGTCCCCCGCCCGGGGAGCCACGATTCTCTGAGCCGCGCGGCCCTGTTACGCGGCACCGTGGCGCCGCCTTGCCCACCCTGCCGCCCAAGGCGGCAGATTGCCCAAGGCGGCGACGACCGGCAAATCAAGCCCCGCTCTGGGACGAGAGCCAGCGGGGTCCGGGGCGGAGCCCCGTGGCGGGGGAACGGGTGACCAGCACCATCGGCGAGCCGACTACGCTGGAAGACTGGCCCACCCCCGTGGCCCACCCCCCGGAGCGGAGCGTAATGGCAGTCAATCTGGTCAACGTCGAGAACGTCTCGAAGGTCTACGGCACCCGTGCCCTCCTCGACGGCGTCTCCCTCGGCGTACAGGAAGGCGACCGGATCGGCGTCGTGGGACGCAACGGAGACGGCAAGACCACCCTCATCCGGATGCTCGCCAAGCTGGAGGACGCCGACACGGGCCGCGTCACCCACAACGGCGGCCTGGAGCTCGGCGTGCTCACCCAGCACGACTCGCTCGACCCGGAGGCCACCGTCCGGCACGAGGTCATCGGTGACATGGCCGACCACGAGTGGGCCGGCAGCGCCAAGATCCGCGACGTGCTCACGGGCCTCTTCGGCGGGCTCGACCTGCCCGGCTTCCCGCAGGGCCTGGACACCGTGATCGGCCCGCTCTCCGGCGGCGAGCGGCGCCGTATCGCGCTCGCCAAGCTGCTCATCGCCGAGCAGGACCTGATCGTCCTCGACGAGCCGACGAACCACCTCGACGTCGAGGGCATCGCCTGGCTCGCCCAGCACCTGCGGGCCCGCCGCTCCGCCCTCGTCTGCGTCACGCACGACCGCTGGTTCCTCGACCAGGTCTGCACCCGCATGTGGGACGTGCAGAAGGGCGACGTCTTCGAGTACGAGGGCGGCTACTCGGACTACGTGTTCGCGCGCGCCGAGCGCGAGCGGATCGCCGCGACCGAGGAGAGCAAGCGGCAGAACCTGATGCGCAAGGAGCTGGCCTGGCTGCGCCGCGGCGCCCCCGCCCGCACCTCCAAGCCGCGCTACCGCATCGAGGCCGCCAACGAACTGATCGCCGACGTCCCGGAGCCGCGCGACAAGAGCGAGCTGATGAAGTTCGCGAACGCCCGGCTCGGCAAGACCGTCTTCGACCTGGAGGACGTGACCGTCACCGCCGGACCGAAGATGCTGCTCAAGCACCTCACCTGGCAGCTCGGCCCCGGCGACCGCGTCGGCCTGGTCGGTGTGAACGGCGCGGGCAAGACGTCGCTGCTGCGCGCCCTCGACGAGGCCGCCCGCAGCCAGGGCGATGTGCAGCCCGCCGCGGGGAAGATCATCGTGGGCAAGACCGTCCGGCTCGCGTACCTCTCCCAGGACGTGACCGAACTCCCGGCCTCCCTGCGCGTATTGGAGGCCGTCCAGCAGATCCGCGACCGTGTCGACCTCGGCAAGGGCCGCGAGATGACCGCGGGCCAGCTGTGCGAGCAGTTCGGCTTCGCGAAGGACAAGCAGTGGACGCCGGTCGGCGACCTGTCGGGTGGCGAGCGGCGCCGCCTCCAGATCCTCCGTCTCCTCATGGACGAGCCGAACGTCCTCTTCCTCGACGAGCCGACGAACGACCTGGACATCGAGACCCTGACGCAGCTGGAGGACCTGCTCGACGGGTGGCCCGGCTCGATGGTCGTGATCTCCCACGACCGGTTCTTCCTCGAGCGCACCACCGACAACACCTTCGCCCTGCTCGGCGACGCCACCCTGCGGATGCTGCCGCGCGGCGTCGAGGAGTACCTGGAGCGCAGGCGGCGCATGATCGAGTCCGCGTCCCCCGCCCCCGCGGCCGCCCCTGCCGCGGTCGCGGCTGAGAAGGCGGGGCCCTCCGCGGCCACTGGGTCTTCTAAAGATGTACGCGCCGCGAAGAAGGAGCTCCAGAAGGTCGAGCGGCAGATGGACAAGATCTCCGAGAAGGAGAGCAAGCTGCACACGCAGATCGCCGACAACGCCACCGACTTCGGGAAGGTCGCGAAGCTCGACGCGGAGCTGCGTGATCTGGTCGCGCAGCGCGAGGAGTTGGAGCTGCGCTGGATGGAGCTCGCCGAGGACGCGTGAGCCACGCGCGCCGCGGGCCGGTCCTCCCCTGGGTACGGGGACGGATCGGCCCGCTGCCTGTCGGCCGCGAGTGATAGAAAAGGGCCGCCGGGACGAGAAGGTGCGACCCGGCCAACGGCGACTGGCCTTGCCGCAACTCAACGTCCCCGAGGTACCCAGGTCATGACCCAGCCACCCCCACCCCGACCGCCGAACGAACCCCCGTCCCCGCAGGGCCGATTCGGCGCCCCACCGCCCATGCCGCCGTACACCGCCCCCGGCTACGGCACCCTGCGCACCCCGCTCCCGCCCGAAGCCCGGGACCGCCTGGGGCAACAGCCGTACGAGCAGTCCCAGTACGAGCAGCCCCGGTACGGCCCTCCGCAGCCGCCCACCCGTAAGAAGGTGCCGCCGATCGCGCTCGTCATCGGAGCCGCGGTCGTGGCCCTCGCGCTGATCGTCGGCGGCGGATTCCTCTATGCCACGAGGTCCGGTGACGACCCCGGCGTGGGCGCCGCGGGCTCCGGCGGCGACAAGAGCGGCGACGGCTTCGGCGGTGCTGCGGCGGAGCAGGCCCCGGCCGACCCGTCGGCGGGGGTGACGCTGCGGCTGCCCGCGCCGAAGGTGGCGAAGCGGCAGGTGGACAGCGTCCAGGGCTCCTGGCTCACCGACAGGACGTACGCCAAGGCGGGCGTGAACCAGCTCGTCGGGTACGACGCCGCGAGCGGCAGGAAGACCTGGACCCTCCCGCTGTCGGGCCAGACGTGCGCGGGAACGGACACCGTCACCGGTGACGCGCTCGCGGCCGTGGTCAGCGAGGCGGGCAAGCGGCCGGCGAACGGCGACCACAAGCCGTGCAGCCAGATCACGGTCTTCGACGTCAACACGGGGCACAAGCTCTGGACGCAGAGCCTGGGCCAGGGCTCGAACAGGCGGATCTTCGAGGAGCTCTCCCTCTCGGGCAACACGCTCGCGGCGGGCGGCGGTCTCGACGGCGGCGCCGCCTTCGACGTCAAGTCGGGCGACATCCTGTGGCAGCCCGACACCGGGGAGTGCCAGGACCTCGGCTACCACGGCGGCGCCCAGCTCGTGACGGTCCGCAAATGCGGCACCTACGGTGAGCACGCGACGTACGACGTCCAGCTCCTGGACCCGGTCACGGGCCAGCCCAAGTGGTCCTACAAACTCGCCCGGGGCTTCGCCGGCGTAAAGGTCCTGTCCACCAAGCCGGTCGTCTTCGGGGTGGGAAAGGGCACCAACGCGGCGGGCACCATCACCGACATCTTCGCCCTGGACAGCCGCGGAGGACTCGCGAGCAGGATCTCCATCGACCCCAAGAAGTACGACTTCGCCTGCGAGGTCGGAAAGACCGAGGACTGCGCGAAGATCACCGTCGGCAATGGGCGGATCTATTTCGCGACCCGGCCGCACGGGTCCGACGACGGCACGGGCCCGGCCGACGAGATCGTGTCGTACTCCCTGGAGACGGGAAAACGCACGGGCGACCGCGTCACGGGCGGCGACCACCACGACATCTTCCCGGTGCGCATGGACGGCGGAAACATCCTGGCGTTCAAGACGGGGGCGGCCGACAAGGGCAGCCAGATCGTCACGATCGACCCCCACACCTTGAAGCAGTCGACCCTGGTGGAAACGCCGGCCACGCCTGCCGTCCGGAACATGATCAGCGCCATGGCGCCGGGCCGCTCGAATTCCGAACTCCGCTATTCCAAAGGAAGATTGTTCCTCGGTCAGCCCTTGATCGGTGAGCCCTACGCGGACGGCGGCAAGCGGTACACGGCGATCGGTTTCGGCACCGGCTGAAAGCGGTCGCGAAGTCGCCCCGAACGAAAGCTTCTTGGCGCTGGCTTTGCTTTCCTGTACCCCCAAACATCCCTCAATGCACTGGATTTCAGCATTGAGGGCCGCTTCTGGCCGGTAGGGGGCGCGCAACCTCGAACAAGCGTGTAGCTTCCGGGGGATGAAGGAGGACGGGGAGTCGGGGGGCTCGCCTGTCCGTGGGGGCCCGGGGGGTCGCGGGGACACCCGGGGTGGATTGGGGGGTTGGCCCGATGGGAGTGCGGCTGATGGTGGTCGACGACCACCGACTGCTGGCCGAGGCGTTGGCCTCGGCCCTGAAGCTGCGCGGGCACCGGGTGCTCGCGGCGGCCGCACCGGCGGCCGGAGCGGCGGACCTGGTCATCTCGCGGGCGCCCGAGGTCTGCCTGCTGGGCACGGCGACCCCCGCGGAGCCCGGCACCTTCGACCCGGTGGTCCGCATCAAACGCGAGCGTCCGCAGGTGGCGGTGGTGGTCCTTGGCCCCGTCCCCTCACCCAGAGGCATCGCGTCGGCCTTCGCGGCCGGCGCCTCCGGCTACGTACGGCACGACGAGCGCATAGAGGGCGTCGAGCGCGCCCTCATGAAGGCGCGGGCGGGGGAGGCGGCGGTGGCTCCCGCCCTGCTCCAGGGCGCGTTCGGGGAGTTGCTCAACCCGGTGGCCCAACCGGACGACGAGGGGCAGCGGTTGCTCCAGATGCTCACCCCGCGCGAGGTCGAGGTCCTGGTGCGGGTCGCGGACGGCGAGGACACCCGGCTGATCGCGGCGGGCATGGGCATCGCCCCGTCCACGGCCCGTACGCATGTGCAACGCGTCCTGATGAAGCTGGGCGTCGGCTCGCGCCTGGAAGCGGCTGCGCTCGCGGCGCGCACGGGGTTGTTGGACCGGGCGGGCCCGGTGGGCTCGCCGGAGCCGGAGTCCTGAGCTATAGTTGATCTTGCGTTGGTCGCCGCAACTCGCGGTGAACGACCGTGCGTTGGTGGTCCAAGGAAAGACGTCCCGCTTCCTGCGGGGAGATGCAGGTGCAAGGCCTGCCCAGCGCTCCGGCAAGGCCCATTCCGCTCCGGCGGAATGGGCCTTTTGCGTTGCGGGAGCGAGGGGGACTGTGACGTCCGACTACGGAAATCTCGTAGTTAGACGTCACAGTCCCGTCAGGGGAGTTACTCGGACGCTCCGTTCGCCTCAGCCAGTTCTTCCGGTGTCGGCGGTTCCGTGGGGCGGAGCTTCATCCAGGCCAGGAAGAACACGCCGAGGAGCAGCATGCCGATGCCGGTCCACAGGTTGATGTTGATGTCCTGGGCCTTCTTGAGGTCGGCGTCGGACGCCGTGAGGCCGGCGATCGTGACGATCACGCCGTACACCACGAAGAGGCCGCCGATGATGCGTCGCACGTCGAAGAGGCGGGCCGCCGTCGCCGACTTGGCCTCCAGTTCCTTCACTTCCTCGACGTGCTGGTTCATTTCGTCGCTCATGTCGTGTTACCTCGGACCTCAGAAGGAGAACGGGATGTAGCAGATGACGGCGAGGACGATCGCTCCCCAGCCCAGCAGGGCCGGCTTGCGGTACCAGGCGTCGTCACCCTCGGCCGGCGGCTCCTCCATGCCCGGCGACTTCGTGCCGTACACGAGACCGGCCAGTTCCTCGGCGGGCTTGGACTTGGTGCAGAGCGTGACCACGAACATCACCACCGCGCCGACCACGAAGGCGACGATCGAGGAGACGAAGTTGGCGCCCTGGTCCGAGGGGATCTCGACGACGCCCTGCTTGTAGAGCCAGAAGTAGTTCACCATCGCCGCGACGGTGCCGGACAGGAGGCCCCAGAAGCCGGCCGCCGGTGTGGTCCGCTTCCAGAACATGCCGATGATGAAGACCACGAACAGCGGGACGTTGAAGAACGAGAACAGCGTCTGCAGGTAGTTCATGATGTTGCTGAAGCTGCCCGCGATGAACGCGGTGCCCATGCCGATCACGACGCCGACGGCGGTGACGATGCGGCCGGTCCCCAGGTAGTACCGGTCGCTCCGGCCCTTCTTGATGTACGCGCCCCAGATGTCGTTGGTGAACACCGTGTTGAAGGACGAGACGTTGGCCGCCATGCCCGCCATGAAGGCGGCGAGCAGGCCCGTCACCGCGATGCCGAGGACACCGTTGGGGAGCAGGTCGCGCATGAGGACCGGGATGGCGTCGTTGTACTGCAGGCCGTCGGCGGACTTGCCGATGGACGGCTCCATGACCAGGGCGATCAGGCCGGGGATCACGACGACCATCGGGATGAGGATCTTCGGGAACGCGGCGATCAGCGGGGTGCGCTTGGCGGCGGAGAGGTTCTTCGCGGACAGCGCGCGCTGCACCTCGGCGAAGTTCGTCGTCCAGTAGCCGAAGCTCATCACGAAGCCGAGGCCGAGCACGATGGTCAGCCAGTTGGCGCCGAGCGGGTTGGCGTCACCGATGCCCGTGCCCTGCCAGGCCGTCATGAACGAATCGCCGTGCGAGCTGGAGAGGGAGTCCGATATGCCGTCCCAGCCGCCGACGCGCTTGAGGCCGACGATGGTCAGCGGGATGAGCGCGGCGAGGATGACGAAGAACTGCAGGACCTCGTTGTAGATCGCCGAGGAGAGCCCGCCGATCGTGATGTACGCGAGGACGAAGAGGCCCGCGATGACGATCGCGATCCACTGCGGCCAGCCGAGCAGTGCCTGGAGCACCAGGGCCATCGCGTACAGGTTGACGCCCGCGATCAGCACCGAGGAGACGGCGAAGATGATCGAGGAGAGCAGGTGGGACGAGGGGCCGAAGCGGTGCAGCAAGAACTCGGGGACCGAGCGCACCTTCGACGAGTAGTAGAAGGGCATCATCACCAGGCCGAGGAAGACCATGGCGGGGATGGCGCCGATCCAGTACCAGTGCACCGTGTAGAGGCCGTACTGCGCCCCGTTGGCCGCCATGCCGAGGAGCTCGGTGGCACCCAGGTTCGCGGCGACGAACGCGAGACCGGTGACCCAGGCGGGCAGGGAGCGCCCGGACAGGAAGAAGTCCAGGCTGGTCTTCACGGAGCGGCGGGCGGCGAAGCCGATGCCCAGCACCACGACGAAGTAGATCGCCATGATCGCGTAGTCGAGGCCATTGGTGGGCAGCCGGAGCCCCTCGGCCAGGGTTGTTGTGGGGGACAGCATGTAGATCTCGCTTCGTTGCGCGAACTGAAACAGTCCGGAACCTACGCCTCCGGCTTCAATAAGTGAACAGTTCACATGACGTTCTTTGTTGGATTGTGATCGAGACCCCGACTCCCGACCCTTTCCCTTGACGTTGCTGTTGGCTTATGCTTTGTTGTGTTTGGTTCTGTTTGATTGGCGTGATGAGGAGCATCGGACGTGAAGAAGACGTCGACCCGGCTTGCCGACGGTCGTGAGCTCATCTATTACGACTCGCGCGACGACGTCGTCCGGGACGCGGCCGACCGCCGCCCGCTCGACCCCACCGTCACCACGTCGGAGGTTCGCCGCGACCCGCTGCTCGGCGACTCCGTGGCGATCGCCTCGCACCGCCAGGGCCGCACGTACCACCCGCCGGCCGACGAGTGCCCGCTGTGCCCCTCGGAGGGCGAGCGGCTGAGCGAGATCCCCGACTCCTCGTACGACGTGGTGGTCTTCGAGAACCGCTTCCCCTCGCTCGCCGGGGACGCGGGGCGGTGTGAAGTGGTGTGCTTCACGTCCGATCACGACAAGTCCTTCGCCGATCTGACCGAGGAGCAGGCGGGACTCGTCCTCGACGCCTGGACGGACCGCACCGCCGAGCTCTCCCACCTCGACTCCGTCGAGCAGGTCTTCTGCTTCGAGAACCGCGGCGCCGAGATCGGCGTCACCCTCGGCCACCCGCACGGCCAGATCTACGCCTACCCCTTCACCACCCCGCGCACGGCCCTGATGCTGCGCTCCGCCGCCGAGCACAAGGAGCAGACCGGCGGCCGCAACCTCTTCGCCGACGTGGTGGAGAAGGAGGTCGAGGACGGCTCGCGGATCGTCCTCGACGGCGAGCACTGGGTCGCCTTCGTGCCCTACGCCGCCCACTGGCCGTACGAGGTGCACCTCTACCCCAAGCGGCAGGTCCCGGACCTGCTCGCACTCGACGACGACGCACGCACAGAGTTCCCCAAGATTTATCTGGAACTCTTGAGGCGCTTCGACCGGATCTTCGGCGCGGACCAGCCGGTGACGCCGTACATCGCGGCCTGGCACCAGGCCCCGTTCGGCTCGCTGGACGAGTTCGAGGGCGTCAACCGCGATGATTTCGCGCTGCACCTCGAGCTTTTCACCGTCCGACGCACTTCCGGCAAGCTGAAGTTTCTGGCGGGTTCCGAGTCCGGCATGAGCGTGTTCATCAACGACGTGCCGCCGGAGACCGCGGCCGAGCGACTGCGAGAGGTAGCGAGCAAGTAATGGTTAAGGCCGTTTCCAAGAAGTACCTGGTCACGGGCGGTGCCGGCTACGTCGGCAGCGTCGTCGCGCAGCACCTGATCGAGGCGGGCCACGAGGTCACCGTCCTCGACAACCTCTCCACCGGCTTCCGCGAGGGCGTGCCCGCGGGCGCCGCCTTCGTCGAGGGCGACATCCGCGACGCGGGCAAGTGGCTCGACTCCTCCTACGACGCCGTGCTGCACTTCGCCGCGTTCTCGCAGGTCGGCGAGTCCGTCGTGAAGCCCGAGAAGTACTGGGCCAACAACGTCGGCGGCACCATGGAGCTGCTCGCCGCGATGCGCGCCGCGGACGTCCGCAAGCTGGTCTTCTCCTCGACCGCGGCCACGTACGGGGAACCGGTCAACACCCCGATCACCGAGTCCGACCCGACCGCGCCCACGTCCCCGTACGGCGCCTCGAAGCTCGCGGTCGACCACATGATCACGGGAGAGGCGGCCGCGCACGGACTGGCTGCCGTATCCCTTCGGTACTTCAACGTGGCGGGCGCGTACGGCAGCTGCGGCGAGCGGCACGACCCCGAGTCGCACCTCATCCCGCTCGTCCTCCAGGTCGCCCAGGGCGGGCGCGAGTCGATCAACGTCTTCGGCGACGACTACCCGACGCCCGACGGCACCTGCGTCCGCGACTACATCCACGTCGCCGACCTCGCCGAGGCCCACCTCCTCGCCGTCGAGGCCGCGCGGCCCGCCGAGCACCTCATCTGTAACCTCGGCAACGGCAACGGCTTCTCGGTCCGCGAGGTCATCGAGACCGTCCGCCAGGTCACCGGGCACCCGATCCCCGAGGTCGTCGCCCCGCGCCGCGGCGGCGACCCGGCCGTCCTGGTCGCCTCCGCCGACGCCGCGCGCGAGCGCCTCGGCTGGAACCCGTCCCGCGCGGACCTCGCGGGCATCGTCGCCGACGCCTGGGAGTTCGCCCAGGCACGTGAGCAGCAGTAGGAGTCATTGATGTCCGTCGACGCCCAGTTCAAGGACCTGTACGGGTACGAGCCCGCCGGAGTGTGGGCGGCCCCCGGCCGCGTCAACCTCATCGGCGAGTACACCGACTTCAACGAGGGCTTCGTCATGCCGCTCGCGCTGCCGCACACCGCGGTCGCCGCGGTGGCCCGGCGCGAGGACGGCGTGCTTCGCCTGCACTCGGCCGACATCGACGCCCCGGTCGTGGAACTGCGCGTCGACGACCTGGCCCCGCTCAGCAAGTACGGCCAGGGCGGCTGGGCCGCGTACCCGGCGGGCGTCGTCTGGGCGCTGCGCGACGCGGGTCACGCGGTCGCAGGCGCCGACATCCACCTCTCCTCCACGGTCCCGACCGGCGCCGGCCTCTCGTCGTCGGCCGCCCTTGAGGTCGTCACGGCGTACGCGATGAACGACCTGTACGAACTCGGGCTCACCGGCGCCGAGTTGGCGGTGCTCGCGCAGCGCGCCGAGAACGCCTTCGTCGGTGTGCCGTGCGGCGTCATGGACCAGATGGCCTCGTCCTGCGCCACCGAGGGGCACGCCCTGCACCTCGACTGCCGCGACCTGTCGATCCGCCAGGTCCCCTTCGACCTGGCGGCCCACGGCCTCGAACTCCTCGTCGTCGACACCCGCGTCAAGCACGAGCTGGGCGACGGTGCGTACGCGGAGCGGCGCGCGGGCTGCGAGGAGGGCGCGCGCGTCCTCGGCGTGACCCACCTGCGCGATGTCTCCTACGCCGAACTGGGCAGCTCCATCGCGGAGTTGGAGCTGGCCGGGGTCGACGAGAAGGTCGTCCGCTACGTCCGCCACATCGTCACCGACGACCACCGCGTCGAGCGCGTCATCGAGCTGCTCGACTCCGGTGACGTACGCGCCATCGGCCCGGTCCTCGTCCAGGGGCACGTCTCGCTCCGCGACGATCTGCGCATCTCCTGCCCGGAACTCGACCTGGTGGTCGGCACGGCGATGACCTCGGGCGCGCTCGGGGCCCGGATGACGGGCGGCGGCTTCGGCGGCTCGGCGGTCGTCCTGGTGGAGTCGGACGACGCCGACACCGTCACGAAGGCGATCACCACCGCCTTCGGCGAGGCCGGCTTCACGGCGCCGCGGGTGTTCCCGGCCGTGCCTTCGGCGGGGGCACGCCGCCAGGCGTGAAGGCTCATCCCAGCCGCTTCGTCAGCGTGAACTCCTTGATCCCGGGCGGGTAGTCCGGGATCACGGACACCACGTCGTACCCGTGCAGCCGATAGAAGCCCGGGGCCTGGAAGTCCCACGTCTCCACGCGGGAGGCGCGGCACTCGCGCTCCTCGTGCGCGAGGCGCTCCGCCTCCGCGAGGAGCCGGGAGCCGAGGCCCGCGCCGCGGTGCGGCTCGGCGACCCAGAGCATGTCCACGTGCAGCCAGAACGCCCACGTGTACGCGTCGAGCCCCGCCACCAGCGCGCCGTCCTCGTCCAACACCCATACGTGGAGCGGGACATGCTGGTCGGCAGGGGTGCCGCGCAGCTCGCCAAGGACCGGTGACGCCGCCGCGTTGGCCTCCCTCAGCAGCGACCGGAGCAGAAGGGAGCGTTCCTTGTCGACTTCTGTCTCGATGCGAAACATGCGCATCACCATAAACGCGCAGGACGGTCGCTGCTCCGCCAACCGCCAACCAGTTCTGCCAATTGACTTCCCCTCGGGGCCTCCGCCTCTAGTCTGAGGACAGCACCGGTGGGGGCCGGTGCCGATCAGGGGGCGAGACAGCCGGGTACGACGCCCGGAGCGGGGGTAGCGGTTCGGCACACGGCGGCGGCCGTGGGGCCGCGGCGCCCCGCACTCCGGGCGCCGTACCTGCGTTGATCCGTTCCCCGACGATGGGGTATCCCCTGCTCCTTCCGGGAGCTCGGGGAAGGGGGTAATCACGTGGTACGCATCCGGGTCCTTGTGGTCGACGACCACCGCATCTTCGCCGAGTCGCTCGCCGCGGCACTCGCCGCCGAGCCCGATGTCGACGTGTCGGCCGCGGGGAGCGGCCCCGCCGCTCTGCGCTGCCTGGACCGGGCGGTCGCGGAGGGGCGCCGATTCGATGTGCTGCTGATCGACGCGGACCTGGGCGCGGCATCGCTCCAGGGCATGCGCGCGCCGACGGTGGTGCCCGACAGCGCCGCTCAGGACGGCCTCGTCGACGGCATCTCCCTGGTGGCGGGCGTCCGTTCGGGCCAGCCCGCCGTCCGCACGGTGGTGCTCGCCGAGCGGGACGATCCGCGCCGTGCGGCGCTCGCGCTGCAGGCGGGGGCGTCCGGCTGGGTCGCCAAGGACTGTTCCCTGTCACGCCTGTTGACCGTCATACGGGGCGTGCTGCGGGAGGAGACGCATCTGCCGCCGGCGCTGCTCACGGGCGTCCTGCGGGAGTTGACCGCGGCCCGCAAGCACCGCACCGAGTCCGAGCGGCTCGTCGAGTCCCTGACGCCCCGGGAGCGCGAGGTGCTGCGCTGCATGGTGGCGGGGCTCGGCCGCAAGGCGGTGGCGGAGCGGCTGTTCCTGTCGCCGCACACCGTGCGGACCCATATGCAGAACGTGCTGGGCAAGCTCGGCGTGCACTCGACGCTCGCGGCGGTCGCCCTCGCACGCAGGGCAGGCGTGGGCCCGGTCGACCTGGAGGCAGCCAGCTGAGCCATTCAAGCCCCGCCGGCGATTGAGGCGCGGGGTCCGGGGCGGAGCCCCGTGACGTCAACCAGCGTCAACCAGGAATGTTGTCGAACGGCGCGGTCAACTGCCGCAGCAGCGACGCCAATTCCACCCGGTCCCCTCGGGAGAGCTCCGCCAGGATCGCCCGCTCCTGATCGAGCAGCCCGGAGAGCGCCTGGTCGGCGCGGTTCTGGCCCTCGCCCGTGAGGCGCACCAGGACACCGCGGCGGTCGCTGGGGTCCGGCAGGCGCTCGACGAGGCCCTTCTTGGCGAGCCGGTCGATGCGGTTGGTCATCGTGCCGGACGTCACCAGGGTCTGCGTGAGCAGCTGACCGGGGGAGAGCTGGTACGGGGTGCCCGCGCGGCGCAGCGCCGTCAGGACGTCGAACTCCCACGGCTCCAGGTTGTGCTCGGAGAAGGCCAGGCGGCGGGCCCGGTCGAGATGGCGCGCGAGCCTGCTGACCCGACTGAGCACCTCAAGGGGCTCCACGTCGAGGTCGGGGCGCTCTCGGCGCCACGCTGAGACCAGACGGTCGACCTCGTCCTCCATGACGATCAGTGTAGGGGGTGTGTCGACATGAAGTCTCTTGAGGTCGACTATCTTGACATCGAGATACTTGCGGCCGACGCTTGACGGTATGACATCCGCACCCACCTGGGACCCCCAGCAGTACCTCCGGCACGCAGGTCATCGCGGCCGCCCCTTCGTCGACCTGCTCGCCCGCGTCCCCGCCCTGCCGGGGGAACCCGCCCGCATCGCCGACCTCGGCTGCGGCCCAGGCAACGTCACGACGCTGCTCGCCGAACGCTGGCCCACGGCCCGCGTCACCGGCTACGACAACTCGCCGGAGATGCTGGAGAAGGCGGCCGCCCACGCGAGCGACCGCCTCGACTTCGCGTACGCGGACGCGGCCGACTGGTCGCCCACGGAGACGTACGACCTGCTCGTGTCGAACGCGACGCTGCAATGGGTCCCGGACCACGCCGACGCCTTCCCCCGGTGGATCGACGCGGTGGCCCCCGGCGGCACGTTCGCCTTCCAGGTGCCCGGCAACTTCGACGCCCCCAGCCACGTCCTGATGCGGGAGCTGGCGGAATCGGCCCCCTGGAAGGACCGGCTGGCCGGAGTGCTGCGCCACGGAGACGCGGTGCTCACGCCCGCGGCCTACCTGGAGCGGCTCGCCGGCCTCGGCTGCGAGGTGGACGCCTGGGAGACGACGTACCTGCACCTCCTCGCGGGCCCCGACCCGGTCCTCGACTGGGTCAAGGGCACCGGCCTGCGCCCCGTCCTGACCGCGCTCGCGGACGACCCGGAGGCGCGGGACGCGTTCGTCACCGAGTACCGCGATCTGCTCCGCGAGGCGTACCCGGCGACGGAGCACGGCACGGTGCTGCCGTTCCGGCGGATCTTCGTGGTGGCGACCCGCTCATGACACTGGTCGGCGTGGACCACGTGCAGCTCGCGGCGCCACCGGGCAGCGAGGAGGTCCTGCGGTCGTTCTACGTCGACGACCTCGGCATGACCGAAACCCCCAAGCCACCGGCGCTCGCGGCGCGGGGCGGGTGCTGGTTCGAGGCGGGGGCGGTGCGGCTGCACCTGGGCATCGACCGCGACTTCCGCCCCGCGAAGAAGGCGCACCCGGGGCTCCTGGCACGCGACATCGAGGCGTACGCGCGACGGCTGACCGGGCGGGGGGTCGAGGTCGAATGGGACGACCTGCTGCCGGGCCGCCGCCGCTTCTATTGCGCGGATCCGGTGGGCAACCGCCTCGAGTTCCTCGAGGCACCGGGGCTCCGCCCCGGACCCCGCTGGCTCCCGTCCGACGGCGGGGCTTGATTGGCTCAACTCTTCCGGTGACCTATCAGCCGCGGCTTCGGCTCCAGCCCATCGAGACCGTGCCACGCCAGATTCACCAGATGCGCCGCGACCTCCGCCTTCCCCGGCTTACGGGCATCCAGCCACCACTGCCCCGTCAGCGCGACCATCCCGACCAGCGCCTGCGCGTACAGCGGCGCCAGCTTCGGGTCGAAGCCGCGGGTCTTGAACTCGCGGCCCAGGATGTCCTCGACCTGCGTCGCGATGTCGGAGATGAGCGAGGCGAAGGAGCCCGTGGACTGCGGGATGGGGGAGTCGCGGACCAGGATGCGGAAACCGTCCGTGTACTCCTCGATGTAGTCGAGGAGCGCGAACGCCGCCTGCTCGCACAGCTCGCGCGGATGCCCGGCCGTCAGCGAACTCGTGACCATGTCCAGGAGCTGGCGCATCTCGCGGTCCACGACCACCGCGTACAGGCCCTCCTTGCCGCCGAAGTGCTCGTACACCACCGGCTTGGAGACCCCGGCCTTCGCCGCGATCTCCTCCACCGACGTGCCCTCGAAGCCCTTCGCGGCGAAGAGGACGCGACCGATCTCCAGGAGCTGCTGACGCCGCTCCGCCCCCGTCATCCGCGTTCTGCGCGTGCGCCGAGCCTTCTCGGGCCGGTCCGGCCTGTCGCTGCTCGAATTGCTCGGGGTGCTTGAGTCGGTCGCCACGTCTTCCATCATGCCGTGTGGTGGTCAGGCCGCGTCGGCGACCTGCTCCTTGCGCCGGGAGGCGATGCGGTCCGCGGACGGCCAGCGCACGTCGTGCGCCCAGCCCAGCAGCTCGAACCAGCGGATGAAGCGGGCCGAGGAGTCGATCTGGCCGCGCTCCACCCCGTGCCGCGCCGACGTCGGGTCCGCGTGGTGCAGGTTGTGCCAGGACTCGCCGCAGGACAGGACGGCCAGCCACCACACATTGCCCGAGCGGTCGCGGGACTTGAAGGGGCGCTTGCCGACGGCGTGGCAGATCGAGTTGATCGACCACGTCACGTGGTGCAGCAGCGCCACCCGCACGAGAGAACCCCAGAAGAACGCCGTGAACGCGCCCCACCACGACATCGTCACCAGGCCGCCGATCAGCCCCGGCAGGAACAGCGACAGCGCCGCCCACGCGATGAACTGCCGGGAGACCGCGCGGATCGCCGGGTCCTTGACCAGGTCAGGGGCGTACTTCTCCTGCGAGGTCTGCTCCTCGTTGAACATCCAGCCCATGTGCGCCCACCACAGGCCCTTCAGCAGGGCGGGAACCGTCTCCCCGTACCGCCACGGCGAGTGCGGGTCGCCGTCGGCGTCGGAGAACTTGTGGTGCTTGCGGTGGTCGGCGACCCAGCGCACGACCGGGCCCTCCACCGCCAGCGAGCCCATGACCGCCAGCGCGATCCGCAGCGGGCGCTTCGCCTTGAAGGAACCGTGCGTGAAGTACCGGTGGAAACCGATCGTGATGCCGTGGCAGCCGACGAAGTAGAAGACGACGAGCAGCCCGAGGTCGAGCCAACTCACTCCCCAGCCCCAGGCCAGCGGCAACGCCGCGAGCACCGCAAGGAACGGGACGGCGATGAACAGGAGCAGTGTGATCTGCTCCACTGAACGCTTCTGTTCGCCGCCGAGTGTCGCAGAATGCGAGGTGACGGGCGGTCCTGACGCCGGTCCGGGGGCGTCTTCGAGCACATCGGTACTGGTGGCCATGGGGGTCCCCTGTAAGTCGAGGGTTGAGACGGGCTGAGACGGGTCAGGAGATCCACGGGGATCCGCGGACAGCTTGCTTACGGTTCCGCAACCTACGGCACCGTAAGTATGTAAGCGTGCAGCCGGGCGGCACGAGGCTCCCACCTCGCCGTCGGCGGTGGCACATATCCTTGGAATCGGTCGGACAGCGCGGTCCGCTCTGAATCTCCTCCCTGGGTTACGTACCCGGATCCGGGGATCCTCCCTCCCGACGTGCCACGTGCTTCACCATTGCAAGGAGCCGCACCTGTGAGCAGTGCCGACGAACAGACCGCTGCGACGAGCACCACCCCCGAGCTGCGCGCCGACATCCGTCGGCTCGGTGACCTGCTGGGCGAGACCCTCGTCCGCCAGGAGGGCCCGGAGCTGCTCGAGCTGGTAGAAAAGGTCCGCCGCCTGACCCGCGAGGACGGCGAGGCCGCCGCCGAGCTGTTGCGCGGCACCGAGCTGGACACCGCGGCCAAGCTGGTCCGCGCCTTTTCCACGTACTTCCACCTGGCCAATGTGACGGAGCAGGTGCACCGTGGCCGCGAGCTGCGCGCCATGCGGGCCGCCGAGGGCGGACTGCTCGCCCGCACCGCGGACCGGCTCAAGGACGCCGACCCGGACCACCTGCGCGACACGGTCAAGCACCTGAACGTACGACCCGTCTTCACGGCGCACCCCACCGAGGCGGCCCGCCGCTCGGTCCTGAACAAGCTGCGCCGCATCGCCGAGCTCCTGGAGACCCCGGTCCTGGAGACCGACCGGCGCCGCTACGACACCCGCCTCGCCGAGAACATCGACCTGGTGTGGCAGACCGACGAGCTGCGTGTCGTGCGCCCCGAGGTCACGGACGAGTCCCGCAACGCGATCTACTACCTGGACGAGCTGCACGCCGGCGCCGTCGGCGACGTCCTTGAGGACCTCACCGCCGAGCTGGAGCGCGTCGGCTTCAAGCTCCCCGAGGACAGCCGGCCGCTCACCTTCGGCACCTGGATCGGCGGCGACCGCGACGGCAACCCGAACGTGACGCCGCAGGTCACCTGGGACGTCCTGATCCTCCAGCACGAGCACGGCATCAACGACGCGCTCGACATGATCGACGAGCTGCGCGGCTTCCTGTCGAACTCGATCCGCTACACGGGCGCCACCGAGGAGCTGCTCACCTCGCTCCAGTGCGACCTGGAGCGCCTCCCGGAGATCAGCCCCCGCTACAAGCGGCTCAACGCGGAGGAGCCCTACCGGCTCAAGGCCACCGCGATCCGGCAGAAGCTGGAGAACACCAAGACGCGGCTCGCCAAGAACACTCCGCACCACGAAGGCCGCGACTACCTCGGCACCGCCGAGCTGCTGCACGACCTGACGCTCATCCAGACCTCGCTGCGCGAGCACCGCGGCGGACTGTTCGCCGAAGGCCGCATGAACCGTACGATCCGTACGCTCTCCGCCTTCGGTCTGCAGCTCGCCACGATGGACGTGCGCGAGCACGCCGACGCCCACCACCACACGCTCGGCCAGCTCTTCGACCGGCTCGGCGAGGAGTCCTGGCGGTACGCGGACATGCCGCGCGAGTACCGCGGCAAGCTGCTCGCCAAGGAGCTCCGCTCCCGCCGTCCGCTGGCCCCGACCCCGGCGCCGCTCGACGCCGCGGGCGAGAAGACGCTCGGCGTCTTCCACACGATCCAGCGCGCCCTCGAAGTGTTCGGGCCCGAGGTCATCGAGTCGTACATCATCTCGATGTGCCAGGGCGCCGACGACGTGTTCGCCGCGACCGTCCTCGCGCGCGAGGCGGGCCTCATCGACCTGCACGCGGGCTGGGCCAAGATCGGCATCGTGCCGCTCCTGGAGACGACCGACGAGCTGAAGGCCGCCGACACGATCCTGGAGGACATGCTCTCCGACCCGTCCTACCGGCGCCTCGTCGCGCTCAACGGGGACGTGCAGGAGGTCATGCTCGGCTACTCCGACTCCTCCAAGTTCGGCGGCATCACCACGTCGCAGTGGGAGATCCACCGCGCCCAGCGTCGACTGCGCGACGTCGCCCACCGCTACGGCGTGCGCCTGCGCCTCTTCCACGGCCGCGGCGGCACCGTCGGCCGCGGCGGCGGCCCCTCGCACGACGCGATCCTCGCCCAGCCCTGGGGAACCCTGGAGGGCGAGATCAAGGTGACCGAGCAGGGCGAGGTCATCTCCGACAAGTACCTGGTGCCGTCCCTGGCCCGCGAGAACCTGGAACTGACCGTCGCGGCCACGCTGCAGGCCTCCGCCCTGCACACGGCGCCGCGCCAGTCCGACGAGGCCCTCGCCCGCTGGGACGCCGCGATGGACGTGGTGAGCGACGCGGCCCACACCGCCTACCGGGGGCTCGTCGAGGACCCGGACCTGCCGAACTACTTCCTCGCCTCCACGCCCGTCGACCAGCTCGCCGACCTGCACCTGGGCTCGCGGCCCTCGCGCCGCCCCGGCTCGGGCATCTCGCTCGACGGCCTGCGGGCCATCCCGTGGGTGTTCGGCTGGACCCAGTCCCGGCAGATCGTCCCCGGCTGGTTCGGCGTCGGCTCCGGCCTCAAGGCGCTGCGCGAGGCGGGCCTGGACACCATGCTCGACGAGATGCACGAGCAGTGGCACTTCTTCCGCAACTTCATCTCCAACGTCGAGATGACGCTCGCCAAGACGGACCTGCGGATCGCCCGCCACTACGTCGACACGCTCGTGCCCGACAACCTCAAGCACGTCTTCGACGCCATCGTGACCGAGCACGAGCTGACCGTCGCCGAGGTGCTGCGCATCACCGGAGGCAGCGAACTCCTCGACGCACAGCCCGTGTTGAAGCAGACGTTCGCGATCCGCGACGCCTACCTCGACCCGATCTCGTACCTCCAGGTCGCCCTGCTCAAGCGGCAGCGCGACGCGGCGGCCGCGGACGAGACCCCGGACCCGACGCTCGGCCGGGCCCTGCTGCTCACCGTGAACGGCGTGGCCGCGGGCCTGCGCAACACCGGCTGATCCAGGCCCTGTCCTAGAAGCTCAGGGCGGCGAAGGCCGCCGTCAGCAGCGCGATTCCGGCGCCTCCCGTGATCCACGTGAGGCGCCGGTCGCGTATCCCGCCCGCGAGCACCACCGACGCGAGCAACAGCGCGCCGCCCAGCGGCACCCAGGCGTGCAGAAAGCCGGCGGTGCCCGCACGCACCGCCGACGTCGAACTCGGCTTGAGGACCACGGGGAAGCGCGCGCCCTTCTTCTCCCCGATCGAGCGGTCGATCGTCACGCTCGGATGCCGCACGGCGGTGGGGGAGGCGGGCGAGAACGGGCCGGCGCAGGTCGCGTCCGCGCACCGGCTCACCGTCATCGTGCCGCGCTCACGGCCCGTCGGGAACATCACGTGCTGCGCCGCGCCCCACGAGGCCCACACGCCGGCGATCAGCAGCAACGCGGCGACCGTGGCCGCCGCGACTTGACGGGCAACAGGCAACATGGCCGGGATCCTTGGCCATGACCCCGCGTACGGTCAACTCCCGGCCGGATCCCGCCCCCGACAAGTCGGTACAGGTCAGGAGTTGTACGTCGACTGGGCCCGCTCCAGGCCCTCGATCACCAGCGCCTCCGCGGCGTCGGCCGCGCGGTCCACGAAGTAGTCGAGTTCCTTGCGCTCCGTCGACGAGAAGTCCTTGAGCACGTAGTCCGCCACCTGCATCCGGCCCGGCGGACGACCGATCCCGAACCGCACCCGGTGGTAGTCGGAGCCCAGCGACTTCGTGATCGACTTCAGGCCGTTGTGCCCGTTGTCGCCACCGCCCAGCTTCAGACGCAGCACGCCGTAGTCGATGTCCAGCTCGTCGTGGATCGCCACGATGTGCTCCGTCGGCACCTTGTAGAAGTCGCACAGCGCCGTCACGGGACCACCCGAGACGTTCATGAACGACATCGGCTTCGCCAGGATCACCCGACGGTTCAGCGGGCCCGGCGGGCCGATCCGCCCCTCGACGACCTGCGCCTGCCCCTTGGTCGCCCGCTTGAACTTGGCGCCCATCCGCCGCGCCAGCAGATCGGCCACCATGAAGCCGACGTTGTGCCGGTTCATCGCGTACTCGGGGCCAGGGTTGCCCAGCCCGGCGATCAGCCAGGGAGCGTTCTCGTCGGACATGCACATTCCTTAGGTGTACGTCGGGTGCGTAGATACAGCGATACGGGGTGGTGGGCCGTGCCCACCACCCCGTACGGGTCGAACCCTGAAGGCTCAGGCCTCCGCGGCGGCCTCGTCGCCCGCGGCGTCGGCCGGGGCCTCCTCGGCCTGCGCGGCCAGGACCTGGAGCACGACGGCGTCCTCGTCGGTGGCCAGCGTGGTGCCCTTGGGCAGCGTGATGTCCTTGGCGTGGACCGAGGCACCGGCCTCGAGGCCCTCGACGGAGACGGTGACCGACTCGGGGATGTGCGTGGCCTCGGTCTCGACCGACAGCGTGTTCAGCACGTGCTCGAGCAGGTTGCCACCCGGGGCCAGCTCGCCCTCGGTGTGGATCGGGAGCTCGACGGTGACCTTCTCGCCGCGCTTCACCTGGAGCAGGTCGACGTGGACCAGGAAGCTCGTGATCGCGTCACGCTGCACGGACTTCGGGATGACCAGCTCGTTGCTCTTGCCGTCGATGTCCAGGTTGATCAGGACGTTCGGCGTACGCAGGGCCAGCATCAGGGCGTGCGAGTCGAGCGTGATGTGCTGCGGCTCGTTGCCGTGGCCGTAGACGACACCGGGAACCTTCTCGACCTGGCGCAGACGGCGGGAGGCACCCTTGCCGAACTCGGTGCGGGTCTGGACGGAAAGCTTGACCTCGGACATGCTCTTCAACTCCTCGTAGAACTAGGGAAATCCCAAAAAAGGGACTGGTCACCCGGCCACGAACGGCCTGCTACGAAGAGCGCGTCGATAACGGACAGCCGTACCAAAAAGTACGGCCTCCCTCGCCGAGCAACTTCAGCAGTCTACTCGGCGGGGGAGGCCGCACCCAAATGGATCTTCTAGCGTGAGATCCCTACGACGATCAGGCTTCGCCCTCGAAGAGGCTGGTCACCGAGCCGTCCTCGAAGACCTCGCGCACCGCGGAGGCGATCGTCGGGGCGATCGACAGGACCGTGATCTTGTCGAGCTCCAGCTCGCCCGGGGTCGGCAGCGTGTCCGTGAAGACGAACTCGCTGACCTTCGAGTTCTTCAGACGGTCCGCGGCGGGACCGGAGAGCACACCGTGCGTCGCCGTCACGATGACGTCCTCGGCGCCGTGCGCGAACAGCGCGTCCGCGGCGGCGCAGATCGTGCCACCGGTGTCGATCATGTCGTCGACGAGCACACAGACGCGGCCCTTCACGTCACCGACGACCTCGTGGACGGTCACCTGGTTGGCGACGTCCTTGTCGCGGCGCTTGTGCACGATCGCCAGCGGCGCGCCGAGCCGGTCGCACCAGCGGTCGGCCACGCGCACGCGGCCGGCGTCGGGGGAGACCACGGTCAGCTTGGACCGGTCCACCTTCGCGCCCACGTAGTCCGCCAGGATCGGCAGCGCGAACAGGTGGTCCACCGGGCCGTCGAAGAAGCCCTGGATCTGGTCCGTGTGCAGGTCGACCGTGAGGATGCGGTGCGCACCCGCGGTCTTCATCAGATCCGCGATCAGACGCGCCGAGATCGGTTCACGTCCGCGGTGCTTCTTGTCCTGCCGCGCGTAACCGTAGAACGGCACGATGACGGTGATGGAGCGGGCCGACGCGCGCTTCAGCGCGTCGATCATGATCAACTGCTCCATGATCCACTTATTGATCGGAGCCGTGTGGCTCTGGATCAGAAAGCAGTCGGCGCCGCGAGCGGACTCTTGGTAGCGGACGTAGATCTCGCCGTTGGCGAAATCGAAAGCCTTGGTCGGGACGATCCCGGCACCGAGCTGGTGCGCGATCTCCTCGGCAAGTTCGGGGTGGGCGCGGCCGGAGAAGAACATCATCTTCTTCTCGCCCTGCGTCTTAAGCCCGGTCACAGCACTAGTCTCCTCAGACGAGTTCGTCCGCCGCAGCTGCCCGCGCGTCCCATTAGCAGCGAGCCAGGCGAATCGTGAGCACCTATCACGGTACGCCGTGTCGGGCGCACCTGTTTCCGGTCAGACCACGTCAGTCCGCGGTTTCCGGATTCCGGGAGGCCGCCTCGGCAGCCCTCGCGGCCGCGCTTCCCGGATGCTTTCGAGCCACCCAACCCTCGATATTCCTTTGCTGGCCCCGCGCCACGGCCAGCGAACCGGGCGGCACATCCTTCGTGATCACGGACCCGGCGGCGGTGTACGCGCCGTCCCCGATGGTGACAGGCGCCACAAACATGGTGTCCGATCCCGTCTTGCAGTGGGACCCCACGGTGGAGTGGTGCTTGTTCTCCCCGTCGTAGTTCACGAAGACGCTGGCGGCACCGATGTTGGTGAAATCACCGATCGTCGCGTCCCCCACGTACGACAGGTGCGGCACCTTCGTGCCCTCACCGATCGACGAGTTCTTCGCCTCGACAAACGTCCCGATCTTCGACTTCAGACCGAGCCGGGCACCCGGACGCAGATACGCGAACGGGCCGACGGACGCCTCCGCGCCCACCTCCGCGCTGTACGCGACCGTGTTGTCGACCCGGGCCCCCGCACCCACGCGGGTGTCCGTGAGACGGGAGTTGGGGCCGACCACGGAGCCCTCGGCGAGGTGCGTGGCACCGTGCAGCTGCGTGCCCGGCAGGACCGTCGCGTCGCGCTCGAACGTCACCGTGACATCGACGAGCGTGCTGACCGGGTCGACGATCGTGACACCGGCGAGCATCGCCCGCTCAAGGAGGCGGTCATTGAGGGTGCGGCGGGCCTCGGCCAGCTGCACACGGTTGTTGATACCGGCGATCTCACGGTGGTCGAGCGCGACGGAGGCGCCGACCCGATGGCCCGCCTCACGCAGGATCCCGAGCACGTCGGTGAGGTACTCCTCGCCCTGGGAGTTGTCCGTCCGCACCTTCCTCAGCGCCTCGACGAGCAGCCGCCCGTCGAACGCGAACACACCCGAGTTGATCTCGCCGATCGCACGCTGCGCCTCGGTCGCGTCCTTGTGCTCGACGATCGCGGTGACGGCGCCCGAGACGTTGTCCCGGACGATCCGGCCGTAGCCGGTGGCGTCGGGGACCTCGGCGGTCAGCACGGTCACGGCGTTGCCGTCGGCGGCGTGCGTGGCGGCCAGCGCCTTGAGCGTCTCGCCGGTGAGCAGCGGGGTGTCGCCGCAGACCACGACGACGGTGCCCTCCAGGCCGTTGTCGGGGTTGAGGCCTTCGAGCCCCATCCGTACGGCGTGCCCCGTGCCGTTCTGCTCCGCCTGCACGGCGGTGCGGGCCTCGGCGTCGACCGCGTTCACATGCGCGGCGACCTTCTCCCGCTCGTGGCCGACGACCACGACGAGCTGCGCGGGCTCCAACTCGCGGGAGGCGGCGAGCACATGACCGACGAGCGAACGGCCACAGAGTTCGTGGAGGACTTTCGGGGTGGCCGACTTCATACGGGTGCCCTCACCCGCTGCGAGTACGACGACGGCTGCCGGGGTGTTGGCGCTGCTCACGGGTGGGCCCTTCGGCGTCGGATGCGTTGTGGGGTGGACATCCGCAGGATACCGGGGCGTTTTGGGCCGGGCAGGGGGGCGGGGCCCGACCGTTTCCGGTGGGCCCCGCCACTGTGCTCCCGGGGAAGGAATCGAACCCTCATTCAATGGACCAAAACCATTTGTCCTGCCATTAGACGACCCGGGATAGCTCGTCCCGCTATGTCCGATTCTCTCGGCTGTGCGCGGAGGCGGCTCCTACTATGCCGTACCAAGAGCCTTCAATGCGACGGTACAAGTCAGCGCTCCGCAAGACTTTGATCACGAGGCATCCACGGTAGGTGTCGCCGACGTTTTTCCGTACGGTCTTGGGGTTGTGCTTCTTGATCGTCGTCTTGTAGAAGGCGTTGGGGTCGGCGCCTGCGAGCTCGCTCCAGTAGCGCTCGGCGCCGGTCACGTCGGCGGTCTCGTGAATCATCACGCAGAAGCGCAATCGTTCGCGGTCGATGCCAAGTAGGTCCAGCCAGGCGAGGAACGTCTGAATCATGCCGGGGTCGCTGTTGACGAAAGTGACGGTTTCTCGGCGGTCGTACGGCTTGTCCTTGGTGCCCTCGGCCCAGTAGAGCGCTACGCCGGTGAGAAAGAGCTCTCGTTCCGTCATCTGCCCGACTGCCGTAAGCGCCGCTTCCTTGGCTTGCCGCCGCTCGGCGTCCCGCACGGTGTGCTCGTGTTCCCACCGCTTCCGTGCTGCCAACTTCGCCTGCTCTGACGGGTCGCGGCGCTCCGGCTTCGGTAGATCCCGTACCCACAGCGAGATCGCGCCCTTCGAGCAGCCCAGCTCGACCTGGATCTGGTCGTACGTCCAGCCCTGGAGGCGCAGCTCGCGCGCTCGGTCGCGTAGGTCGTCCTTGGCGTTGGGGCGCCGGGTCCAGTCCGGCGGAGGCTCGCCTTCCAGGAGGCGGTTGAGGATGTCGTTGTTGTCGACGTGGATCAGGTCGCGGATCTGGCGGCGGCTGAGCCCCTGGCGGCGCAGCGCGAGCGCCCGCTCCCGTAGCGCCTCGAAGTCCGCGTACTTGCCTGTGGCCTGTGTCATGAGCAACAGACTCCGGCGGAATCCCCGCGTCCGGTGGGTGTTCGATTACGGATCATCAGTTCGCGTGGTCGAGTTATCCACAATGTGAGTCGTACGGAGTGGGGTGGTGGAGACCACTACGTAAAACTCACCGGAAAACGGGCACCCGACGCCCGTAGTCTGGAAGGCATGACCACAGCGGGGGAAGTTCACCGAGCCGCGGCCGGGGGGCCGTGGTGGTGGGCGCGGCGCAGGGCCGCCGCGCTGGATGTGGGGTTGGCGGTGGCGTCCGCGGTGGAGTGCGCCGTGGAGGGAGTGCCGTTCGCGCACAAGGCCGGGCTGCCGGTCTGGGTGGGTGTTCTGTTCGGGGCGCTGACCGGGTCCACGCTCGTGCTGCGGCGGCAGTGGCCGATCGCCGTGGTGCTGATCTCGGTGGCGGTGACGCCGGCGCAGATGGGCGTGCTCCTGACGGTCGTCGGGCTGTACTCGCTGGCGGCGTCGGAGGTGCCGCGGCGGATCATCGGGGCGCTCGCGGGCATGTCGTTCCTGGGCACGTTGATCGTGTCGGTGGTGCGGGTGCAGCAGGACTCCGCGGCGCACGCGGACACGTTCCAGGTGGCCAACTGGGTCGTGCCGTTCCTCGCGATCACCACGGCGCTCGGGGTGACGGCTCCGCCGTTGCTGCTCGGGCTCTACGTGGGGGCGCGGCGCCGGCTGATGGACTCGCTGCAGGAGCGGAACGAGTCGCTGGAGCGGGAGCTGGGGCTGCTCGCGGAGCGGGCCGAGGAGCGGGCCGAGTGGGCGCGGGGTGAGGAGCGGACCCGGATCGCGCGGGAGATGCACGACGTGGTGGCGCACCGGGTGTCGTTGATGGTGGTGCACGCGGCGGCGTTGCAGGCGGTTGCGCGCAAGGACCCCGAGAAGGCCGTGAAGAACGCGGCGCTGGTCGGGGACATGGGCCGGCAGGCGCTCACCGAGCTGCGGGAGATGTTGGGGGTGCTGCGGGCCGGGGAGCCGGTGCCGCGGCGTGCGGACCGGATGCCGTTGGAGGCGGTGGGGGTGGCCGCGGCGGCGGCGGCCTCGCGGGCCGAGGCGGAGGCGGGGGTCGGGCCGTGGCTGACCGAGCTGGAGGATCTGGTCGGGCAGTCGCGGGCGGCCGGGATGGTGGTGGAGGTGTCTGTGGAGGGGGAGTCGCCGGGGTATGCGGCGGCGGTGGAGCAGACGGCTTACCGGGTCGTCCAGGAGGCGTTGACGAACGTGCACAAGCACGCGGCGGGCGCGAAGACGTATGTGCGGCTCGCGCACCGTGGGGCCGAGGTGGCGATGCAGGTGGAGAACGAGCCGCCGCCGGAACCGGACGCCGCGGCGTCGGCCGGGCTGCCTTCCGGGGGGAACGGTCTGGTGGGCATGAAGGAACGCGTGGCCGTCCTCGGCGGCGTCTTCGTGTCGGGCCCGACGGACGCGGGCGGCTTCCGCGTCTCGGCGGTCCTGCCGGCGGCGTCCTAGGCGGGTCGGGGCCGGGCGGGTGGATCAAGCCCCTCGGTTACGCCCCCGTTCCCCCCGGAGGGGCAAGGCGGGGCGGTTGGAGGCCCGTGATCAGGGTGGCGAGGGCCTCGTCTATGTCGGGGCCCAGGTACCAGTCGCCGCTGTGGTCGAGGGCGTAGATGCGGCCCTCCGTGTCGATCGCCAGCAGCGCCTCCGTGCCCGACTCCGCCCCCAGCGGCGCGAGTTCCGTGTCCAGGGCGCGGCCGAGGTCGCCGAGGGTGCGGGCCGCGTGGAGGCCGTGCAGGGGGTCCAGGTGCGGCTGGGCGGGGGCGATGTGCCGGCCGGGCCCCGTGGGCGTCAGGTGGAGGCCGCCGAACTCCGCCCAGGCCTCGACCGCCGCCGGGAACACCGAGTGGCGGTGGCCGGCGGGCGACACGTGTGTGCGCAGCGCGTCCGCCCAGAACTCCGCCTGCTTGATGTCCCAGCGGCCCGGCTGCCACCCGGCGACGCGCAGTGTGGCGTCGACCAGGTCGGAGAAGCGGGCGTCCTGGGAGGTGGGGTGGGGCATCAGTGCGCGGCCTCGTTGTCGTCGTGCGGGGTGCTGTCCGTTTCGGGGGCCACGACGTGGACGCCGAAGTGGGCCGTCAGCGCCGTACAGGCGCGACAGGGGCGGGCGAATCCGCCGTGCAGCGGGTCCCCGTCCTCGCGGATGCGCCGGGTGGTGAGCTTGGACTGCTTGAGGGCCTTGCGGGCCTCTCCGATGGTCATGGGTCTGCGGCGGGCCCGCTTCGACTTCTCCGCGCGCTCGGTGTCGCTCGCCGCGAGGTGCCGGGAGACGAGGATGGCCTCGGCGCAGCGCCCGGTGAAGCGGTCGCGCTGCGCGCTGGTCAACGTATCCAGGAAGTCCTGGACCAACGGGTGCAGGGTGGGGGCCTTTTCGCCGCGGGCCGCGGTCGAGGTGAGGGTGGTGCCCCGGACGGACAGGGCGGCGGCGACGGTGGGGAGTATGCCGTCCCGGCGCACGCGAAGGGTGGGAACGGCGCCGGCGTCGGCGGCGCTCCAGCCGACGCGCGGGTCGTCGCCGGGCTGCTCGTCCGCGGGTGCAGTTTCCTCTGCGGTACCGCTGCGCATCTGTTGTTTCCCCTCCTGCAGTTCCCCACTGCAATCCCCCTGGTTGCCTGCACAGACTGCCAAACGGTTCTGCGGGTGCGGAAGCCGGTACCCGACGACACGCCCGATCGTCACGTGGTGGTGATGCTCAGGTGACTGCTGGTCATGGAACCGGAGGCCCGGTGACCGGTGTCGCACAACCGCATAGGCTGTCGTTTGATTCGTACGGATCAGGAGCAGGTCCGCAGCAGACCCGGGACAACCCCGGGACGGATCCGCAACCGTCACCAGCGCCGCAGGGGGCAACCGCCATGACGACAGGTCGGCTCGGGCAGCAGGCCGCGCCGCCGAACGCGGCTTACGCCGGGCAGGTCGTGCACTTCCCGGACCCGGTCCGCGCTGCCCGTCATCCGCGCGGTGTGCGCGTGGATGACGACGGTTTCCCGGACTTCTCCCCGTACGCCCGCGCCGTGGCGGAGATCGCGGAGCCGCCGCAGGGCTTCGGTGTCGACGAGTTGCGGCTGACGGACTACGTGTCGGCGAACGCGGCGCTCGCCGCGTCCGGGCACGAACTCTGGGACATGATCCCGCAGGTGGCGACGCCGCACGGCTGGACGTGGCACCACGCGCGCGGCTCGCGCCGCCTCGAACTGGTCCCGGTCGAGGTGAAGGCGCTGCTGCGGCACCACGGTGGTCTGGCGACGGCGGCGGTGGACCATCACAAGCGTGGCACGCGGCCGTTGCAGGACACGCGGCCCGTGCACTTCGGTCTCCCGAAGTCCGGGGTCGCGGTGGCGGAGAGCCAAGTGCTCGCCGCGGAAGAGGACTTGGGGTGTCGGCTGCCGGGGGCGTACCGCTCGTTCCTGAAGGCGGGCGGTGGCTGCGCGCCCGTCGGGACGGGCCTGGACGCCGAGTTGGGCCTCCTGGTCGACCAGCCGTTCTTCACGGTGCGCGACGAGGCGGCCGTGAACGACCTCGTGTATGTGAACAAGTGTCTGCGCGATCACCTGACGAAGGACTATCTGGGTGTCGCGTTCGTGCAGGGTGGGCTGCTCGCCGTGAAGGTGCGGGGCGACGCGGTCGGCTCCGTGTGGTTCTGCGCGTACGACGACGCGCGGGACAGCGGCGAGACGGCGGCGCTGCCGGTGGCCGAGCGGGTGGAGCGGCTGCTGCTGCCCTGTGGTGGGGATTTCGACGGTTTCCTGTCCCGACTCGCGGGCAGTCCGCCGGAGTTGGAGACGGTGGCGAATCTGATGGTGGACGGCGGCTTCGCGCGTGCCGTTCCGGTCACCGGTGGGGAGTGAGCTTGCGATGGTGACGTTCGCGCAGGCGCAGGAGCGCGCCGAGGAATGGATCAACGGGGACGTGCCCGCGTCCTCGCACCGTGAGGTGCGGGTGCGGGAGTTCGAGCTGGGCTTCGTCGTGTGGGCGGAGGACCGGGAGACCGGTCCGGTGTCCGACGGCGGGCGGCAGCGCCTCGTGATCGCGCGGGACAGCGGGGACGCCTCGCTGTGGCCCTCGCTGCCGGTGGGCGAGGTGATCCGGCGCTACGAGGAGGAGTACGGGCTGCCGGACGCGCCGGCCGAGCCGGAGGCGGCGAGGCCGCCGGAGCGGGTGGACCTGAACCAGACGTCGTTCCTGCTGACTCCTCCGGAGTGGTTGCAGGAGGCGGCGGACAAGAAGGGGGACGCGGACCGGCGTTCGGCGGACGCGGTTCCGGCGCGGGGCGACGAGACGCCCGAGGACGCGATTCCGGCGGCGGCGCATGCCGAGCCGCGGGATGCCGTGCCCCCGGTTCCGGCCGATGCGACGCCGTGGGCCGGGACGGACACGAACGGGGTGGGCGACGAGGAGGACCGTTCGGTGCCGCTGCCCGACACGGTGTTCTCGCCGCCGCTCGCCGAGGACGCGCCGCCGTCCGGTGTCGCGCCGGACGCGCCGACGGGCCGTATCGCGGGCGGCAGCCAGTTGCCGCCGACGGCGGTGTCCCCGGCTCTGGGCAACGAGCCGGAGGCGCCCTCGTACGGCTACCCGCAGGGTCCCCCCGACGCCGCCCGGCCACCGTCGGCTCCGCCGTCGTACGGCTACCCCCAGGGCACGATCCCGCCGCCCCCTCCGCCGCCGCCGTCGGACGGCCCGATCTCCTACGCCCACCCGCAGCCCGCGCCCGCCGCCGGCGCGCACCCCCCGTCGGCACAGGCCCCCTCGTACGGCTTCCCACAGGGCCCGCCCGGAGCTGCAGCCGCCCAGCCGCCGTCGGCTCCGCCGGTTCCGGGTTCTTCGTACGGGTTCCCACAGGGTGCGCCCGACGCTGCCGCCGCTCAGCCGCCGTCGGCTCCGCCGGTTCCGGGTTCTTCGTACGGGTTCCCGCAGGGGGCTCCTGACGCTGCCGCCGCCCAGCCGCCGTCGGCTCCGCCGGTTCCGGGGTCCTCGTATGGCTTCCCGCAGGGGGCTCCTGACGCTGCCGCTGCCCAGCCGCCGTCGGCTCCGCCCGCTCCAGGGCCTTCGTACGGGTTCCCGCAGGGGGCGCCCGGTGTTGGTGCTCAGCCGTCCGCCGCTCCGGCT
Source organism: Streptomyces endophyticus (assembly GCF_035798155.1). Taxonomy (NCBI): domain Bacteria; kingdom Bacillati; phylum Actinomycetota; class Actinomycetes; order Kitasatosporales; family Streptomycetaceae; genus Streptomyces; species Streptomyces endophyticus. Next base: position 61,778 of record NZ_JAOZYC010000158.1, read on the forward strand.
CCAGCGGAGCGTCCTGGTGTGCCTGGGGCCTCGTTCCCGCCGCCCGCTCCGGGGACCGCGGTTCCCGGGCCGCCGCCTCCGGGCGCTTCGTACGGCTATCCGCAGGACGGTCCCGGGGCCCGTGACGCGGCTGGTCGGCCGCTCCCGCCCGGCGCCGGTGACATCGCGAACGCCGCGACCAGCAAGGCGGAGCCCCCGCGGGGTGGCGGCGCGCAGACTCCGCCGCCGCCGGGACCGCCCGGTGCCCCGGCGGGTGGCTACGTCCCTACGCAGATGGTGTCCTCGCTCGGCCCGGACGGGCAGCCGCAGACGCCCGGCCCGCCGCCGCCTCCCGGTGCTCCCGGTGAGGGCGTGCACCATGCCGCGACGATGCTGTCGGGCCCGCCTCCCGGCGGCCCCGCGGGCCAGGCCCCGCCTCCGCCTCCCGGCGCTCCCGGCGAGGGCATGCACCACGCCGCCACGATGCTCTCCGGCCCCGGCGCGACGCCTC
>NZ_JAOZYC010000159.1:0-480 GCF_035798155.1 Streptomyces endophyticus
TTGGTGTTCTCGCAGGAGCCACGCTGCCAAGGGCTGTGCGGGTCACAGAAGTACACCATCACGCCCGTGTTGGCCGTCAGCTCAGCATGGCGCGCCATCTCCTTGCCCTGGTCGTAGGTCAGGGTCTGGCGCATCGGCTCAGCAATGCTGCGCAGCTTGGCCGTGAAGCCTTGCAGCGCAGAGGCGGCCGTCGCATCGGCCAGCTTGATCAGCATCACCAGACGCGAGCTGCGCTCGACCGTCCAAGCACGGGGCGTCAAGTAATGCGGGCATTGCCTATGAATAAACCCCTGAAGCTGATGGCATTTGCCGCGTTGGCTATGCTGGTTGCCAGTTGTTCCACCAGTCGTGCGCCAACGCAGAAGTCGTCCACCGCCGTACGCTCGGCGCCGGGGCTGGACATCAACCGTGCCCACAAGGATGGCGCGCCATGGTGGGACGTCGACGTTTCACGCATCCCGGACGCCACGCCAACCCTGC
>NZ_JAOZYC010000160.1:0-60637 GCF_035798155.1 Streptomyces endophyticus
CCGCCGCGACCCTCGGGATCGGCGCGGACGCCTCAGGACCGGCCGAGGCGGCCCGGCTCGTGGTGCTGCGCGCAGGCGTCGAGTTCCGCCACCCGCTGGTGCGTTCAGCGGTGTACGCGGGCGCCACCAGCGTCGACCGGCGCCGTGCGCACCGCGCGCTCGCCGAGGTCACCGACCGCCCGGACGACAGCGACCGGCGCGCCTGGCACCGCGCCGCGGCCGCGCCCGGACCGGACGCCGCCGTCGCCGACCAGGTGGAGCGGGCGGCCGACCTGGCGGGTGCGCGCGGCGGCCACGCGGCCCGTGCCACCTTCCTGACCCGGGCGGCCGAGCTGACCCCGCAGGACGGCACACGCGCCGGAAGGCTGCTCGCCGCGGCCGAGGCCGCCTTCACGGCGGGCGCGCCGCTCCAGACGAAGGTGCTGCTGGACGCCGTCGACTTGGGCCTGTTGGACGGTGTGGCCCAGGGCCGCGCCCTTCTGGTGCGCGCCGGAGCCCTCAACGGCCTGGGCGAACCCGACTCGCACGCCAGGGCGGCGGCGCTGTGCCTGTCCGCGTCGGCGGCTGTCGGAACACGGGATCCGGAGCTGACCCGCGAGGCCCTGCTGCGGGCGGCCCAGTGGACGCTGACCGCGCGGCACCGGGCGCGGGCGACGACGGCCGCCGAGATCGCGAAGGCGGTACTGACACGTGCCCCGGAGCCCGGCCCCGCGGCGCCGTTGGACCTTCTCCTGAACGGATTCGCCGCCCTCGCCTGCGACGGCTACGAGCGGGCCGTTCCCCGACTGCGCGAGGCCCTCGACGCGCTGTTGGTACCCGACACCCCCGACGAAGTGGTCCTGCGCGGCTACCAGTTGGGAGTCTGGTACTCCACCCTCGTGTGGGACCACGAGGCCCGCAGCCGATTACTCCGGCGTGCCGACGCCGTCGCCCGCCGCAGCGGAGCCCTGTGGCACCTCGACGGCATCCTGTTGTGCGCCGCCATGGCCGAGACCACACTCGGCCACCTCGCCGCGGCCGACAGCCTGGTGGCCGAGAACCAGCAGATCCGCAGGGCGATGGGCCTGAGCGTCGCCCAGGGGCAGATCTGCCGGAACCCGGAGCTGCTCGCCTGGCACGCCGAGGACGAGACGGTCGACGACGAGCTGCGTCGGTCGCTGAGGACGGCGGGCGCCCTCGGCAACGGCGCGATGGAGTCCCTGGCGCAGAGCGGAGCGGTGGTCCTGGCGCTCGGCAGCGGCGACTACGCCAAGGCCCGGCCCGTCGCGCACGAGCTGGTCAGGAACGACGCGCTCGGGCTGCACTCCCGGCTCCTGCCGTCCGTGATCGAGGTGGGCGTCCGCAGCGGTGACCGGGCACTCGCCGCCACGACGCTGCGCACGCTCACGGACCGCGCCACGGCGGCCGGCACTCCCTGGGCGCTCGGTGTCCTGGCGCGCTCCAGGGCCCTGCTCGCTCCGGCGGACGGCGCTGAGCCGTCGTACCGCCGGGCCGTCGAGCTGCTGTGCGGTGCCGGCACCGAAGCGGACCTCGCCGTCGCGCATCTGCTGTACGGGGAGTGGCTGCGCCGGCGAAGGCGCCGCAAGGACGCGCGCGAGCAACTGCGGGCCGCCCTGGCCCTGTTCCGTGAGATGCGCGCCGCGGCCTACGCGGCCCGCGCCGCCCGGGAACTGGAGGCCACCGGAGAGCGCGTCGGTCCGCCGCGGGCCGGGGCCGCGAACCCGCTGACCCCGCAGGAACGGGCCATCGCCCGGCTCGCCGGAGACGGCGCGACCAACGCCGAGATCGCCGCCCAGCTGTTCATCAGCGCGAACACGGTCGACTACCACCTGCGCAAGGTGTTCCGGAAGCTGGACGTGACCTCCCGGCGGCAGCTCGGCCGGGCGCGCCCTTGAGGAACAGGCTCAGGACTACGCGCCGTTCGTGGTTCGCGTGGCCCTCCCGCCGGTGAACGATCGGGCTCCCGCACATCCCCTGCGATCGGGAGCCTCACATGCCATTCGTCACCGCAGCGGACGGAACCCGGATCCACTACAAGGACTGGGGCACGGGCCGTCCGGTCGTCCTGAGCCACGGCTGGCCGCTGAACGCCGACAGCTGGGAGTCGCAGCAACTGTTCCTGGCCACCCACGGATTCCGTGCCATCGCCCACGACCGGCGCGGCCACGGCCGCTCCGACCAGCCGTGGCACGGAAACGAGATGAACACCTACGCCGACGACCTCGCCACCCTCGTCGACACCCTCGATCTGCGTGACATCACCGTCGTCGGATTCTCCACCGGCGGCGGCGAGGTGGCGCGCTACATCGCACGGCACGGCACCGCCCGCCTCGCACAGCTCGTGCTGATCTCCGCGGTGCCGCCCTTCATGCTCAAGACCGCGGACAACCCGGGCGGGGTCCCGGTCGAGGTGTTCGACGCGATGCGCGCCGGCTCCCTCGCCGACCGCTCACAGCTGTACCGCGACCTGGCCGACGGGCCGTTCTTCGGCAACAACCGGCCCGGCGCCGACGTCTCCCAGGGTATCCGCGACGCGTTCTGGCGCCAGGGCCTGCAGGCCGGTCACCGGGGCGCCTACGAGTGCATCGCCGCCTTCTCCGCCACCGACTTCCGCGCCGACCTGGACGCCGTGGACGTACCCACCCTCGTCATCCACGGCGACGACGACCAGGTCGTGCCGTTCGAGGTGGGCGGCAAGGCCTCGGCGGCCCGGATCAAGAGCGCGACGCTGAAGGTCTACCCGGGTGCTCCGCACGGCATCACGGACACGCACAAGGAGCAACTGAACGCCGACCTCCTCGACTTCCTCAACTCGTGAGTCATGAATCCTGACTTCGGGCCCGGGGCACCGCGCTCCCGACCTCCGACTCCGGACCCCAGACCTCGAAAGGAACAACGGATGATCCCCGGACACCCTCCCCGCCGCCGTGTCCTCGGCGGGCTGTTCGCGGCCGGCGGCGCCCTCACCCTCGGCGCCGCGGCCACCCCCGCGCCGGCCGCCGCGGGCAAGGACACCGGCACCAGGCCGACCGTCGTCCTCGTCCACGGCGTGTTCGCCGACGCCTCCGGCTGGAACGCCGTCACCGCCCGGCTGCTGCGGGCCGGCTTTCCGGTCATCGCCCCCGCCAACCCCCTGCGGGACCTGGCAGGCGACGCGGCGTACGTCCGCAGCGTGCTCGACACGATCCCCGGCCCTTTGATCCTCGTCGGCCACTCCTATGGCGGGGAGGTCATCACCAACGCCGCCCGCGGCCACGCGGGCGTCAAGGCTCTCGTCTACGTCGCCGCCTTCGCACCCGACGAGGGCGAGAGCGCGCTGGACCTGGCCGCAAAGTTCCCCGGCAGCCGGTTGGAGAGCGCCCTCGTGCCCCGGCCCTACCCGATCCCCGGTGCGGAGCCCGGCGTGGACGGCTACATCGACCCCGCGAAGTTCCACGACGTGTTCGCCCAGGACCTGCCGCGCGCGCAGACCGACGTCATGGCGACGGCCCAACGTCCGGGCAGCATCGGCGGGTTGGGCGGGCCGAGCGGTGTACCGGCATGGAAGTCCCTGCCGTCCTGGTACGTCGTCGCGAGCGCCGACCGAGTCATCCCGCCCGCCGTGCAGCGCTTCATGGCCGAACGCGCCAAGAGCACGGTCGTCGAGGTCAAGAACGCCTCGCACGTCGTGATGATGTCCCGCCCGGACGTCGTCGTCCGCCACATCGAGGCCGCACACCGCGCCACCCGCTGACCTGTGCCACCCGCCGAACTGCGCCTGGAGGAGCCATGAGTGGCCCCGACACCATCGTCCTGATCCACGGCTTCTGGGTGACCCCGAGGAGCTGGGAGCACTGGATCGCCCACTACGAGAAGCGCGGATTCCGCGTCCTCGCACCCGCCTACCCCGGCTTCGAGGCGGAGGTCGAATCCCTCAACGCCGACACCGAGCCGATCGAGAAGGTCACCGTCCCGCAGATCGTCGAGAGCCTGGAAACCCTGGTCAGCGGCCTCGACAAGCCACCTGTCCTCATCGGCCACTCCGCCGGGGGCGTGTTCGTGCAGCTGTTGCTCGACCGGGGCCACGGCGCCGCGGGCGTGGCCATCTGCTCCGCGCCGACGGAAGGCGTCGCGGTGCTGCCGCTGAGCCAGCTCAAGTCCGCCTTCCCGGTGCTGAAGAACCCGGCCAACCGGCACCGCGCGGTCGGCCTGACCTTCGAGCAGTGGCACTACGCCTTCACCAACACGCTCCCGGAGGAGGAGTCCAGGGCGCTGTACGAGCGGTACGCGGTCCCCGCCTCCGGTGGCATCTTCTGGGACAGCGCACTGGCCACGCTGCGCCCCGGCCACCAGAGCACACACGTCGACTACCACAACGCCGCGCGCGCCCCGCTGCTGTTCCTGTCCGCGGAGATGGACCATCTGATGCCTCCCAAGGTGCAGCAGTCCAACGCCCGCCACTACAAGTCGACCGCGCTCACGGAGATCGAGGAGTTCCCCGGCATGCCGCACCTGGTGCCCGCCGCGCCCGGCTGGGAGGCCATCGCCGACCACGCCCTCGACTGGGCCGTCACGCACGCCCGGTAGAACCCGGTGCCGGGGCGGCGCGACCACCTTGACCCGGCGCCCGTCACCGCACAGGATCACGCCATGACGAGGTCACTTTTCCCCAAGCTCTCGGCTCCGCTCGAGCAGGGGAGGCCCCATTCCGAGGCCGCCAGCAGCACCGTCGACGGAGTCCTGCGCCGCAGCGCGCGCCGCACCCCGGTGCGCGTCGCCCTGCGGTACGGGCCGCGCTCATGGACGTACGAGGAACTGGACGACGCCGTGTCCCGCGCGGCCGGGGCCCTGCGCGCCGAGGGCCTCGCGCCGGGTGACCGGGTCGGTGCCTATGGGCACAACTCGGACGCGTACCTGATCGGGTTCCTGGCCTGCGCCCGCGCGGGGCTCGTGCACGTCCCCGTCAACCAGAACCTGACCGGTGACGACCTCGCGTACATCGTGCGCCAGTCCGGCGCCTCGCTCGTCCTCGCCGACCCAGACATCGCGGACCGGCTCCCCGGTGACGTGCCGGTGCTGCCGCTGCGCGACGCGGACGACACGCTGCTCACGCGGCTCGCGGCGAGCGCGCCGTACGACGGGGAGTCGCCGGGCGCCGACGAACTGGCGCAACTGCTCTACACGTCGGGGACCACCGCGCTGCCCAAGGGCGCCCGGATGACGCACCGCGCGCTCGTCCACGAGTACGTGAGCGCCATCCACGCGCTCGACCTCAAGGACACGGACCGTCCGGTGCACGCGCTGCCGCTGTACCACTCGGCGCAGATGCACGTGTTCCTGCTGCCGTACCTGGCGGTGGGCGCCACCAACACGATCCTCGACGCGCCGGCCGCCGACCGGGTCTTCGACCTCGTGGAGGCGGGGGAGGCGGACAGCCTGTTCGCGCCGCCGACGGTGTGGATCGGGCTCTCCCAGCACCCCGAGTTCGCCGCCCGCGACCTGAGCGGGCTGCGCAAGGCGTACTACGGAGCCTCGATCATGCCGGTCCCGGTCCTGGAGCGGCTGCGTGCGCGGCTGCCGGGGCTCGCCTTCTACAACTGCTTCGGGCAGAGCGAGATCGGGCCGCTCGCCACCGTCCTCGGGCCCGATGAGCACGAGGGGCGGATGGACTCGTGCGGGCGGCCGGTGCTGTTCGTCGAGGCGAAGGTCGTCGACGACGAGGGCAAGGACGTGCCCGACGGCACACCCGGCGAGGTCGTCTACCGCTCCCCGCAGCTGTGCGACGGCTACTGGGACAAGCCGGAGGAGACCGAACAGGCCTTCCGGGACGGCTGGTTCAGGTCGGGAGACCTCGCGGTGCGCGACAGTGAGGGCTACTTCACGGTCGTCGACCGGGTGAAGGACGTCATCAACTCCGGCGGCGTCCTCGTCGCTTCACGCCAGGTCGAGGACGCCCTCTACACCCACCCGGCCGTCGCCGAGACCGCCGTGGTCGGCCTGCCCGACGAGCGCTGGATCGAGGCGGTCACGGCGGTCGTGGTGCGCACCGCGGACGTCACCGAGGAGGATCTCATCGCCCACGCGCGCGAGCGGCTCGCCCACTTCAAGGCGCCCAAGAGGGTCGTCTTCGTGGACGAGCTGCCGCGGAACGCCTCCGGCAAGATCCTCAAACGGGAGCTGCGGGACCGGTTCAGGCGGTGACGATGTCCTTCCGTAACGGGCTCAGCGACGTGGCGATCGTGCCGATCGTGTCCTCGTCGACCCCGGCCTCGGCGAGCGCCGCCCCGAGGTGCTCGATGACGAGGTCGAAGGCGGTGTCCGTGACGGACACATACGCGTGGGCGTCGGCCAGGGTGCGCCCGCTGTAGGGCTCGGTGGAGCCCAAGGCCTGACCGATGAAGAGCCGTTGGTGGTCCTTGAGCCCCTCCAGGCCGATGTCCGTGAAGTAGTGCGCGAGTTCGGGGTCGGCGAGGACCTTGTCGTAGAAGAGATCCACGACGGCGCTGACCGCTTCATCGCCACCGATCTGCTCAAAAATGTTCGAACTTCCTTTGCCCATGGGTGAGTTGGGTGAAAGTTGAGTCATGTTGCTGAGCGTAAGAGGCGGTGGGCGCCGGGTCACCGGATTCGTGCGAACGACTGTGTGAACCTTCATACGGCGTGTGGTGTAGACCGCATCAACGCTTCCGCTCGTCCACAATCCGCTTGATCTTCCCCACCGACCGCTCCAGCGACTCCGGTTCGACGATCTCCACGCCCACCGTCACCCCCACCCCGTCCTTCATCCCCGCCGCGATGGCGCGCGCCGCCGCCTCCCGCTCCTGCGGCGTCGCGTCGGGCCGGGCCTCGGCGCGCACGGTGAGTGCGTCCATGCGGCCCTCGCGGGTGAGGCGGAGCTGGAAGTGCGGAGCGACGCCCGGCGTGCGCAGCACGATCTCCTCGACCTGCGTGGGGAACAGATTCACGCCCCGCAGGATCACCATGTCGTCGCTGCGCCCGGTGATCTTCTCCATGCGCCGGAAGGCGGGACGGGCCGTCCCCGGCAGCAGCCGCGTCAGGTCCCGCGTCCGGTACCGGACGATCGGCAGCGCCTGCTTGGTCAGCGACGTGAAGACCAGCTCGCCGTGCTCACCCTCCGGCAACACCTCACCCGTGATCGGGTCGACGACCTCCGGATAGAACTGGTCCTCCCAGATGTGCAGCCCGTCCTTGGTCTCCACGCACTCCTGGGCCACACCAGGACCCATGACCTCCGACAGGCCGTAGATGTCGACCGCGTCGATCCCCGCCCGCTCCTCGATCTCGCGCCGCATCTCCTCGGTCCACGGCTCCGCGCCGAAGATGCCGACCTTCAGGGAGCTGGTGCGCGCATCGACGCCCTGGCGCTCGAACTCGTCGAGGAGCGTGAGCATGTACGAGGGCGTCACCATGATGATCTCGGGCTTCAGGTCCAGGATCAACCGCACCTGCCGCGACGTCATGCCGCCGGACGCCGGAATCACCGTGCACCCGAGCCGCTCCGCCCCGTAGTGCGCGCCGAGCCCGCCGGTGAACAGGCCGTACCCGTACGCCACATGGACCTTGTGCCCCGGCCTGCCGCCCGCCGCGCGGATCGCCCGCGCCACCATGTCCGACCACATCGACAGGTCGGCCTCGGTGTACCCGACGACCGTGGGCAGCCCCGTCGTGCCGCTCGACGCGTGCAGACGCCGCACCTCGGACTGCTCCACGGCGAACATCCCGAAGGGATAGTTGTCCCGCAGGTCCGCCTTGGTCGTGAAGGGGAAGCGCCCCAGGTCCGCCAGGGTGCGGCAGTCCTCGGGCCGCACGCCCGCCTTGTCGAAGGCCTCGCGGTAGAACGGCACCCACTCGTACACTCGCTGCAGCGTCCAGCGCAGCCGCTCCAGTTGCAGCGCCCGCAGCTCGTCCGCGCCCAGCCGCTCGCCCTCGTCCCGCCAGTCCGTCGCCATCGACGCCATCGCACGCTCTCCCGAAACTCCCGACCGATCATTCGGTTGCCCTGCTGTCGATCAGTAATTCAAGGAGTGACCGCAGTCGTCAAGACATACGACGCGCCGGTTCCGGTGTCAGCGGGTGACCTGGGGTTCCCAGACGTACGGCGTGGTGGTCCCGAGCGCCACGAACCCCAGGCGTTCCAGGATCGGCCGGCTGTACGAGGACGCGTCCACCTGGACGTAGGCGAATCCGTGCTCGGCGGCGATGCGGACGCGGAAGGCGACGAGCGAGCGGTAGATCCCGCGGCCCCGCCACTCGGGGACAGTGCCGCCGCCCCACAGGCTCGCGAACGCCGTCCCCGGGTGCAGCTCCATACGGGCGGCGCTCACCGGCTCGTCGCCGTGCAGCGCCACGACCGCGGGGACCGTGGCCGGGTCCTGGGCGAGCTGGGCGCGGAGCTGGTGGCCGATGGCCGAGCGGCCGGAGTCGAAGGCCAGCTCGTGCACCCGCTCCACCAGCCCCACCTGCGCCTCATCGGTGACCGGGAGCAGCCGGATCCCTTCAGGCGGTGCGGTGTCGAGGGGCAGCGCGGCCGTCTCCGCGACGAGCAGCGTCTCCGGGTCCTCCGGTACGAACCCGGCGGCCTTGAGCCGGTCGGCAAGGTCGGCCGGCGCATCGTGCGCGTACGTCTTCCACTCGAAGGTGCGGCCCAACCCGCCGAAGAACCGGACCTGTTCGGCGATCGCCGCGCCGGCGGACCGCTCGTGGAGCCCCGACCACAGCACCCCGTTCCAGCCCGCCGCCGGGCCGACGTGGCACACCACGTCGCCGACCCGCTCGACCCGCGCCCCGGCCTCGTCGGGCCGCGCCTCGCACCGCATCTGCCGGTCGAACAGGGCCAGCACTGCATCGTGATCCATCCGGTCACTTCAGCACCGGGGAAGGGGCCAGGCAACCGAAAATTCCTGCCGCGAAACAGAACACCATTGCTAGGGTGCGCCGATGACCACGATCAAGAAGGTCCAGATCACCTTCGACTGCGCGCAGCCCGTGCGGGTCGCCCGCTTCTGGTGCGAGGTGCTCGGTTACGTCATGCCGCCCGGGGCCGACGAGGACGAGGCCTGGTCCGCCGCAGCCGACCCCAAGGGCGAGGGGCCGCGCCTGTACTTCCAGCGCGTCCCCGAGGGGAAGGTCGTCAAGAACCGGGTGCACATCGACGTACGGGCCGGCATCGGACTCGTCGGCGACGAGCGGCTCGCGGTGCTCGAAGCCGAGGCGGAGCGCCTGTACGCGCTCGGCGCGACGCATGTACTGACGCAGCGCGCCGACGACGAGAACGAGTCCTGCATCACGCTGCAGGACGTCGAGGGCAACGAGTTCTGCCTCGACTGAACCCGTTCTGAACTCGCTGCCTGAACCCGCTGCCTGAACCTGCTGCGGAGGGGGCCTACGCGTCGCCCTCCGCAGCCACCTGCCGCGCCCACCGGTAGTCCGCCTTGCCGCTCGGGGAGCGCTGGATGCTGTCCGTCACCACCAGCTGGCGGGGGATCTTGTAGCCGGCGAGGTGGCTGCGACAGTGCGTCTGGACGGTGTCCAGGGTCAGCCCGTCCGCGCCGTCCATGAGCTGGACGACCGCAGCCACATGGTTGCCCCACTTCTCGTCCGGCACACCGGCCACCAGCGCGTCGTAGATGTCCGGGTGGGACTTGAGGGCCTGCTCGACCTCCTCCGGGTACACCTTCTCGCCGCCCGTGTTGATGCACTGCGAGCCGCGCCCGAGGACCGTGACGATGCCCTGCTCGTCGACCGTCGCCATGTCACCGAGCAACACCCAGCGCTCGTCACCCTTCTGGAAGAACGTCTCGGCGGTTTTCGCGGGGTCGTTGTAGTAGCCGAGCGGGACATGGCCGCGCTGCGCGATCCGCCCCACCTCACCGACCGCCACCGGCTCGTACGTCGCCGGGTCCACCACCTGCGTACGGGAGTTGACCCGGACGTGGAAGCCGGAGCCCGCGCCCGAGTCGGCCGTCGCCGTGCCGTTGAAGCCGGACTCGGACGAGCCGAAGTTGTTGAGCAGCATGGTGTTCGGGACCAGCTCCTGGAACTGGGCGCGCACCGTGTCCGACATGATCGCGCCCGAGGACGAGACACTGAACATCGACGAGCAGTCCGTGCCCTTCAGCGGCCCCCTCAGCGCGTCGATGAGCGGGCGCAACATCGCGTCGCCCACCAGGGACATGCTGGTCACCTTCTCCTTCTCGATGGTGCGCAGCACCTCCTCAGGAGCGAACTTGCGGTGGATGACCACGCGCTGGCCGAAGTTGAAGCCGATGAACGCCGTGAGCGTCGAGGTGCCGTGCATCAGCGGGGGAGTGGGGAAGAACGTGATGCCGTCACCGCCCGCCGCCACCCGCTCGGCCAGCTCCTCGGGCCGTGACACCGGCTCACCCGTGGGCGCCCCGCCGCCCAACCCGGCGAAGAACAGGTCCTCCTGACGCCACATCACACCCTTCGGCATGCCCGTGGTGCCGCCGGTGTAGATGATGAACTGGTCGTCGGGAGAGCGCGGCGCGAAGCCGCGTTCGGGGGAGGACTGCGCGGTCGCCTCCTCGAAGTCCACCGCCTTCAGCGCCGGCGCGTCCGCCTCGGGGGCGCCCACCCGCACCAGGTGGCGCAGCTTCTCCGCGCGCGGAAGCGCCGCCGCCACGCGCGGCGTGAACTCCGTGTCGAAGACGAGCGCCGCGAGATCCGCGTCCTGGTAGAGGTAGGCCAACTCCTCCTCCACGTACCGGTAGTTCACGTTCACCGGGACGACCCGCGCCTTGAGGCAGCCGAGCGCCGTCTGCAGGTACTCGACGCTGTTGTAGAGGTGCAGCCCCAGGTGCTCGCCGGGGCGTATCCCGGCCGCGATCAAGTGGTGTGCGACCCGGTTGGCCGCCGTGTCCAGCTGGGCGTATGTGAGCCGGCGTTCCGCGCCCGTACCGGGATGATCCACGTAGACGAGCGCCTCGCGGTCCGGGACCACGTCGACGACCGACTCGAACAGGTCGGCAAGGTTGTACTCCACCGCGCTCCTCCTGATCCAGATGATCCAGGGCCGGATGTCTCCCGGGCGCCTCCTGGCCGTCATCAGAACAGAACGGGGGGTAAGGGGGAAGGGGCCCCGCACAAGAAAACTGACTGAGTGTCAGAAAACTCTTGAACTGGCACGTGCCCTACTGCAACCTGTTCCAGGTCCGAGGCTGCGGCTGACTGGAGGACCCCTCATGGGTGGGACCGAACATCTCGACGTCCGGCGCGAGGGCGCCACGCTCGTACTCACGCTCAACAGGCCGGAGGCCAAGAACGCGCTGTCCCTGCCGATGCTCGTCGGCCTCTACGACGGGTGGGTGGAGGCCGACGCGGACGACTCGATCCGCTCCATCGTGCTCACGGGGGCGGGTGGTGTGTTCTGCGCGGGCATGGACCTCAAGGCCCTCGCGGGCAAGGGGATGGAGGGCGAGCACTACCGGGACCGCCTCAAGGCCGACCCCGAGCTGCACTGGAAGGCGATGCTGCGCCACCACCGGCCGCGCAAGCCCGTCATCGCGGCGGTCGAGGGGCACTGCGTCGCGGGCGGCACCGAGATCCTCCAGGGCACGGACATCCGGGTGGCGGGGGAGTCGGCCACCTTCGGGCTCTTCGAGGTCAAGCGCGGCCTCTTCCCCATCGGCGGCTCGACGGTGCGGCTGCCGCGCCAGGTGCCCCGTACCCACGCCCTGGAGATGCTGCTGACCGGTCGGCCCTACCCGGCCCCGGAGGCCGCGGCGATCGGGCTCGTCGGCCGCGTGGTGCCCGACGGAACGGCGCTCGACGCGGCGCTGGAGATCGCCGAACAGATCAACGCGTGCGGCCCGTTGGCCGTCGAGGCGGTCAAGGCGTCCGTCTACGAGACCGCCGAGATGACCGAAACGGACGGCCTCGCCTCGGAGTTGAAGCGCGGCTGGCCCATCTTCGACACCGCCGACGCGAAGGAGGGCGCCCGCGCGTTCGCGGAGAAGCGGCCCGCCGAGTTCCGGCGCGAGTGAGGCCCGCAGCCGTGCCATTCCGTCCCGTACGCCCATCCGTCAAGGAGGCCTCATGACATCCACCGCCCAACCGGAGGTGCTGCGCGCGCCGTTGGTCGTGGAGTTCCCCTTCACCCGCTCCCTCGGCCCCGTCCAGTCCGCCTTCCTCAGCGGTCTGCGCGACCGCACCGTCCTCGGCGTGCGGACCGGCGACGGGAAGGTCATGGTGCCGCCGGTCGAGTACGACCCCGTGACCGCCGAGGAGATCCGCGACCTCGTCGAGGTCGGCGCCACCGGCACCGTCACCACCTGGGCCTGGAACCCCGAGCCGCGGCGCGGCCAGCCCCTCGACACCCCCTTCGCCTGGGTCCTGGTCACCCTGGACGGCGCCGACACCGGACTGCTGCACGCGCTCGACGCCCCGGGCCCCGACGCCGTGCACTCCGGCATGCGCGTCCGCGTCCGCTGGGCCGAGGAACGCGAGGGCGCCATCACGGACATCGCGTGCTTCGAACCCTACGAGGGTGACTCACCGCAGACCCAACCGGCCCCGCACAGCGGCGAGTTCGAGGACGCCGTCACCGGCATCGTCGCCCCCGCCCGCCTCGACTACACCTACAGCCCGGGCGGCGCCCAGACCCGCTACATCAACGCCCTCGCCGAGCGCCGCACCGTGGGAGAGCGCTGCCCCTCCTGCCACAAGGTGTACATCCCGCCCCGCGGCGCCTGCCCGACCTGCGGCGTCGCCACCACGGACCAGGTCGAGGTCGGTCCCGGCGGCACCGTCACCACGTACTGCATCGTGAACATCAAGGCGAAGAACCTCGACATCGAAGTCCCGTACGTCTACGCCCACATCGCCCTCGACGGCGCCGACCTCGCCCTGCACGGCCGCATCGGAGGCATCCCGTACGACCAGGTCCGGATGGGCCTGCGCGTCGAACCCGTGTGGACGGAGGGCGGGCGCTACCCCGACCACTACCGGCCCACCGGTGAACCCGACGCCGACTACGAGACGTACAAGGAGATGGTCTGATGCGGCCGCCGATCCGGGACATCGCCGTCGTCGCCTTCGGGCAGACCGACCACACACGTACCTCCGACGAACAGTCGGAGGTCGAGATGCTGATGCCCGTCCTGCACCAGGTCCTCGACGCCACGGGCCTGAAGACCAGTGACATCGGGTTCACCTGCTCGGGATCGAGCGACTACCTCGCCGGGCGCGCCTTCTCGTTCACCATGGCGCTCGACGGCGTCGGCGCCTGGCCGCCGATCTCCGAGTCGCACGTCGAGATGGACGGCGCGTGGGCCCTGTACGAGGCGTGGACCAAGCTGCTGACCGGCGAGGCCGACACCGCGCTCGTCTACGCGTACGGGAAGTCCTCGCCGGGCTCCGTACGCGACGTCCTGACGCGTCAGCTCGACCCGTATTACGTCGCCCCGCTGTGGCCCGACTCCGTCGCGCTCGCCGCCCTCCAGGCGCAGGCGCTGATCGACGAGGGGCACACCGACGAACCCGCGCTCGCCGGCGTCGCCGCCCGCAGCCGCGAGTCCGCCACGGGAAATCCGCACGCCCAGCTGCGGGGGAGCGTGCCGCACGGCGATTACGTCGTAAATCCGCTGCGCACCGGGGACTGCCCGCCGATCGGGGACGGCGCCGCGGCCGTGATCCTCGCCGCGGGCGACCGCGCCAGGGAACTGTGCGAGCGGCCCGCCTGGATCCGTGGCATCGACCACCGCATCGAGGCGCACAGCCTCGGGGTGCGCGACCTCACCGACTCGCCCTCCACCCGGCTCGCCGCCGAGCGCGCCGGAGCCTTCGAACGGCCCGTGGACACCGCCGAGTTGCACGCCCCGTTCACCTCGCAGGAGGTCGTCCTGCGCCGCGCCCTGAGCCTCGGCGACGACGTCGCCGTGAACCCCTCCGGAGGCGCGCTCGCCGCCAACCCGGTGATGGCCGCCGGGCTCATCCGCATCGGCGAGGCCGCCGCCCGCATCCACGCCGGGGGCTCCGACCGCGCTCTCGCCCACGCCACCTCCGGGCCCTGCCTCCAGCAGAACCTGGTCGCCGTACTCGAAGGGGAGGACCAGTGATGTCCAAGGCCGTGTCCCACAAAGAGCCGGTAGCCGTCGTCGGCATCGGGCAGACCAAGCACGTCGCCGCCCGCCGGGACGTGTCGATCGCCGGGCTCGTCCGCGAAGCGGCCCAACGAGCCCTGGAAGACGCCGAGTTGACCTGGGCCGACATCGACGCCATCGTCATCGGCAAGGCGCCCGACTTCTTCGAGGGCGTCATGATGCCGGAGCTGTACCTCGCCGACGCGCTCGGCGCCGTCGGCAAGCCGATGCTCCGCGTGCACACCGCCGGATCCGTGGGCGGCTCCACGGCGCTCGTCGCCGCCAACCTCGTCGCCGCCCGCGTCCACGGCACCGTACTTACCCTCGCCTTCGAAAAGCAGTCCGAGTCGAACGCGATGTGGGGCCTCTCGCTGCCCATCCCGTTCCAGCAGCCACTGCTCGCCGGAGCCGGCGGCTTCTTCGCACCGCACGTGCGCGCGTACATGCGCAGGACCGGCGCCCCCGACACCGTGGGCTCGGTCGTCGCCTACAAGGACCGCCGCAACGCGCTGAAGAACCCCTACGCCCACCTCCACGAGCACGACATCACCCTGGAGAAGGTCCAGGCGGCGCCCATGCTCTGGGACCCCATCCGCTACTCCGAGACCTGCCCCTCCTCCGACGGCGCCTGCGCGATGATCCTCACCGACCGCGCGGGGGCGGACCGCTCGCCGAAGCCGCCCGCCTGGATGCACGGCGGCGCCATGCGCAGCGAACCGACCCTCCATGCGGGCAAGGACTTCGTCTCCCCGCAGGCCGGCAAGGACTGCGCCGCCGACGTGTACCGGCAGGCCGGGATCGCCGACCCGCGCCGCGAGATCGACGCCGTCGAGATGTACGTGCCGTTCTCCTGGTACGAGCCGATGTGGCTGGAGAACCTCGGCTTCGCGGACGAGGGAGAGGGCTGGAAGCTCACCGAAGCGGGCGTCACAGAACTCGACGGGGACCTCCCCGTCAACATGTCGGGCGGCGTCCTGTCCACCAACCCCATCGGCGCCTCCGGGATGATCCGCTTCGCCGAAGCGGCGCTCCAGGTGCGCGGACAGGCCGGAGAACACCAGGTCGACGGCGCGCGGAAGGTCCTCGGGCACGCCTATGGAGGCGGCTCGCAGTTCTTCTCCATGTGGCTCGTCGGCTCCGAACCACCCACCCGATGAACGCGCGTTGACCTTCAACCCCTTCGCGGCCTGTGCGCGGCACGGGCCGATCGCTAGGCTGGCGCACGGACGACGAACCGGGAGGAGCACGGACGTGGCCGAGAGCACCATCGACCAGCACCCGCTCATGGGGTGGCAGAAGCCGGACCTGGACCTCAGCAAAGCGGATTGGCGGTCCAGCAGCGGAGGACAGGGCGATGTCCAGATCGCCTTTGTCGAGGGCTTCATCGCGATGCGCAACGGCGGACACCCAGAGAGCCCGTCCCTGATCTTCACGCCGGCCGAGTGGGGGGCGTTCGTGAGCGGTGCCCGAGGGGGCGAGTTCGACCTCACGTAGCCGCTTTCGAGACTCTTTGCTTACGTAGTTCCGACACAGGACCAACGGCCCTGTCCTGTGGCCCCGGCATTTGCGAGCCTGGCCACAGGAACAGCCGGTCAATGAGGGCGCGGCGACGCGCCCAGCGTCGGAGGCGAAGAGATCATGCCCACCCCGCACCACCTGCCCGTCCTCGCCGCGGTAGACGGCTCCGACGACAGCCTCCGCGCCCTGGAGTGGGCGCTCGCCGAGGCGGACCGGCGCGGCGCCGAGCTGCGCGTCGTACATGTGCAGCAGTACGCGCCGTTCCTCCAGGCCGAAGTGCTCGTGGCGGACTTCGACGAGGGGCCCGAGAACGACACCGTGCTCGCGGAGCTGCGCAAGGATCTGGAGGCGCGCGAGGGGCTGCCGCCGCTCGAGTTCATCAGCCGGATCGGGCTGCCGGCCGTGGTGCTGTCCGAGATGAGCGCCGAGGCCCAGCTCCTCGTCGTCGGCTCGCGCGGGCGCGGCGGCTTCGCGGGCCTCGTGCTCGGCTCGAACAGCGTGTCGGCGGCGCGCGACGCGGCCTGCCCGGTCGTCGTCGTGCCGCGGCCGGGGCGCGAGGTGCACGGTGACGCGGCGGTGCCGCAGGGGCCGCGCGTCGCGGTCGGGCTCAAGGCGGACGCGCCGGACCACGCGACGCTGGCCTTCGCGTTCGCGCACGCGGCCCGTACGGGTGCCCGGCTGCAGGTCGTCGTCGCCTATCCGTGGCCGGTCCTGGCGTGGACGGCGTACGGGGACTTCACGCCCACGGCCGTCGACCAGGAGGCGACCGAGCGCGACACGCTTCGAGTGGCCGATGAGACCCTCGCGGAATTGCGGGACTCTCACCCTAAAGTCGAGGTTGAGATTTTGGTGGTGCCGGGGGACGCGGCGGGCCATCTCGTCGAGAACTCGCGCGACGCGGAACTGGTCGTCGTCGGCCGCCACCGCCGCCGCCTGACCCGCCCCGCCCCCATGCTCGGCTCGGTCACCCACGCGGCCCTGCTGCACGCGGCGAGCCCGGTGGCGGTGGTCCCGCCGGAGCCGGACGCGGACTGAGCCGCTCAGCGCAGCACGACACAGCCCCGCCCGGCCAGCTCGTCGAGCAGGCCGGGCGCGAGGCGCACGTCGTTCCAGCGCAGGTCGAGCTTCTCCAGTCCGGGCAGTTCCGCGACCCATCCCGGCACCTCGCGGAGCCGATTGCCGCGCAGGTCGAGCCGGCGCAGGCGGGGCAGCCCGCGCAGCGCCTCGGGCACGTCGGCGAACGCGTTGTCCCGCAGCTCCACCTCCCGCAGCTCCGCCAGCTCCCGTACGGACGCGGGAAGCGCGGAGAGGTGGTTGCCCCGCAGCCACAGCTCCCGGAGCGCCGTGAGCCCGCCGATCCCGTCCGGCAGCGCATCGAGGCGGTTGTGCTGAGCGCGCAGCTCCACGAGGCCGGTCATCGCGCCGAGCGTGGAATGCAGCCCCGTCAGCCGGTTCTCGCCGACATTCAGATACGCGAGCCGGTCGAGGGAACCCAGCGAATCCGGCAGCCCGGTGAGCCGGTTGTCGTGCAGATACAGGAAACGGTTCAGGCCGGTGAGCGCGCCGAGCTCCGCCGGGACCGAGGTGAGCCGGTTGTGCCCGAGGTCGAGGGTGTGCAGACGCGTCAGCGTGCCGATGTGCTCGGAAAGATGTGCGAGTCGATTGTCGGCCAACAACAGCACCCGCAGCTCGGGGTGGCGCCACACCTCGTCGGGCACGGCGTCCAGGTCGCCCCGCCAGTAGTCGAGCACCGTCACCGTCATGGACCCGTACCTTAACGGCACCGGGTTTCGTACCGAGAATGGCGCATCACGCTCCGGCGGGAGCACCCCGGCGTACGCTGAGGTGCCTGGAAACCGTGGTGCGCGACCGCGCCGCGGGTGGGGGTGCGCCATGGTGCGGAGCGATGGCAGGGGCAGGCGGAAGCTGTTCGAGCGGGACAGTGAACTCGCCGTCGTGGACGCGGTGTT
The DNA here is from genome assembly GCF_035798155.1 of Streptomyces endophyticus. Taxonomy (NCBI): domain Bacteria; kingdom Bacillati; phylum Actinomycetota; class Actinomycetes; order Kitasatosporales; family Streptomycetaceae; genus Streptomyces; species Streptomyces endophyticus. The sequence goes on from NZ_JAOZYC010000160.1 coordinate 17,588, forward strand.
GAACGAGGTGACCGGGATCCCGCGGGACGGCGGCGAACCCCCGGACCGGCCGCATGGCGCGCTGCTCGCCGTCGCCGCGACCGCCGGACTCGGCAAGACCAGCCTCCTCGCCGAAGTGCGACGCAAGGCCGCAGCCAAGGGCTGCACCGTCCTGTACGCACGCGGCGGCGACCAGGAGCAGGGCGTCGCCTTCCACGTCGCGCGCCAGCTCCTCCAGCCACGCCTCGCGGGCGCCTCCGCCGCCGACCTCCGCGCCACACTGGGCAGTTGGTACGCGATCGTGGGCCCCGCCCTCGGCCTGTGCGCCCCCACCGAAGGCGCACCGCCCGACCCGCAGGGCCTGCGCGACGGCCTCGACTGGGTACTCACCCACCTCGCCGTGCAGCAGGCCCCCATGGTCCTCGTCCTCGACGACGCCCACTGGGCCGACCCGGAGTCCCTGAGCTGGCTCGCCGCGTTCGCTCCGCGCGCCGAGGAACTGCCACTCCTGCTCGTCGTCGCCTACCGCCCCGAGGAACTCCCGGACCACGCCGAGGCCCTGCGCGGCCTTCCGGGCCGCTCGGGCCGGCGCGCCCTCGGACTCGAACCGCTCAGCGCCACCGCCATCGCGGGACTCGTCCGCGATTCGCTCGGCGGCCACGCCGACGACGCCTTCTGCCGCGAGTGCTGGGCCGTCACCGCGGGCAACCCCTTCGAGGCGGTCGAGCTGACGGCCAAGGTCCGCGACCGCGGCCTCGTCCCCACCGAGAACGGCGCCCACCTGCTGCGCGACCTCGCCGCCGCCGCGAAGGGCAGCGGACTCGTCGCCCGCATCGAACGCCTCGGCGCCTCCACCGTCCGCTTCGCCTGGGCCTGCGCCGTGCTCGGCACCGAGATCGTGCCCGAACTCGCCGCGAACGTCGCCGGGTTGGGCCCCGAAGAGGCGGCCGACGCCACCGACCGGCTGCGCACCGCCCGCGTGCTCAAGGGCGTCGAGTCGCTCGAATTCGTCCACCCGCTCATCGCCACCGCCGTCTACCGCGCCATCCCCGGCGGCATCCGCGTCGCCCTGCACGGGCAGGCCGCCTGGACCGTCCTCGACGCCGGCCTCGGCCCCTGCGCCGCCGCCCGGCACCTCCTGGAGACCCACCCCGAAAGCGACCCGTGGGTCGTGCGGCAGCTGCGCGCCGCCGCCGCCGAGACCGTCCGCGCGGGCGCCCCCGACGCCGCCCGCCGCTACCTCGCCCGCGCCCTGCGCGAACCCCCGGCCTTCGACGACCGCGCCGCCGTCCTCTACGAACTCGGCAGCGCATCCCTGCTCACCGAGCCCGCCACCACCGTCAACCACCTGCGTGCCGCCCTCGAAGAACCCATCACCGACCCCGCCCTGCGGCACGGCATCGTCTACCGCCTCTCCCAAGTCCTCGCCCACACCGACCGGCTGGCCGAGGCCTCCGAGACCCTCGCCCGCGAGATCCGCGTCACCGACGACCCGCGCGTACGCCTGCGCATGCAGGCCGAACAGTTCATGTGGGACGCCTTCCGCTCCGACGAACCCGACTCCCCGGCCCGCTCCCGACGCCTCGCGAAACTCGCCGACCGGCTCACCGGACGCGACCTCACCGAGCGCTACCTCATCGGCCTGCGCACCTGGGACGCCACCCTGCGCGGCGAGCCCGCCGACACGGTGATCCAGCACGCCGAGCGGGCGCTGGCCGGCGGGCTGTGCTGGGCCGCCGACGAGGACCGCGGCTTCGAGGTCCCCGTCCTCGTCGCCATGGCCTTCGTCTACGCCGACCGTCCGGGCCGCACCGAGGAACTCTTCGTCGAGGGCATCGCCGACTTCGAGCGGGCGGGCTGGCGCGGCGCCCACCTGTCCTTCGCGTACACGCTGCTCGGCTACATCCGCTACCGCCGCGGGCGGCTCGCCGAGGCCGAGGACTTCGTGCGCGCGGGCCTGGGTCTCGCCCGGCGCGTCGGACCCGGCACCCCCGCCCACTGGTACGCCGTCGGCACCCTCGTCGAGGTGCTGCTCGCGCGCGGCCGGGCGCCCGAGGCCAAGGAGGTGGCGGAGGAGCACGCCTTCGGCCCGCCGTTCCCCGCCGCCGTCGTCTTCCCCGACGCACAGACCGTCTACGGCGAACTCCTCCTCGCGCTCGGCCGCACCGAGGCCGCCGCCGAGGAGCTCGCCGCGGCGGGCCGCCGCCTCGACCCGCGCGGCATGCGCAACCCCGCGTGGTGCCCCTGGCAGCTGCACCTCGCCCGCGCCGAGGCCTCGGCCGCGCCCGAGCGGGCCCGGGCCCTCGCGGAGGACGCCGTCGAGCGGGCCCGGCACTACGGGGCGCCGTCCGCCGTGGGCCAGGCCCTGCGCACCGCGGCCGAGGTCTCCTCCGGCACCGAGCGCGCCAAGCTCCTGGAGGAGTCCGTCGCCCACCTGGAGCGCTCACCCGCGGGCTACGAGCTGGCCTGCTCGCTCGTCGCCCTCGGCGCGGAACTGCGCCGTAAGGGCCACGCCAAGGAGGCGGCGGAGCACCTCTACCGGGGACTCGACACGGCGGTCGGCTGCGGAGCCGACGGCCTGGCCCAGAACGCCCGCGACGAGCTGGCCGCGGCGGGTCTGCGGCCGCGGCCCCTGCACGGCGCGGTCACCGACACGCTCACCGCACGGGAGCGGGCGGCGGCACGGTGCGCCGCGCACGGCCTGTGCCCGTCCGAGGTCGCGCGGGACCTCCACGTGGACGAGCCCACGGTCGTCCGTCTCCTGTCATCGGCCTACCGCAAGCTGGGCACCGACGCGAAGGGGCTGGCGGCGGCGCTGGGGGAGTAGGCCACCGCTGTGTCCCCGGGGGCGGCGAAACGAGGGCTACGGCGTCAACGTGGACGACCCGAGACCGGCCCACGCGGAGCGTCGACGTACCATTGCGGCATGTCCTTCCTCCGCCGCCGCGCTGCGACCCCCGCGGGTCCCGACTTCGACGTCCTGGCCATGGATCCGGGCGACTGGCCGGGAAACCTGGGCGCCGGTCTGCTGCCCGCCCCCGACGGAACCTGCCAGGGCGTGTTCCTGCGCTACGACCTGTTCGGCGGCCGCGGCCCCGCCATGGTCATCGGCAACCTGCCCGAGGGCTCCCCGGCCCGCGAGGTGGACGACGGTGACATCCCCTTCGAGGTCGCCCAGCTCCTCGTGGCCCTCGAGAACGACGAGGAAGTCACCGTCACCGACGTGGAGGACGTCCCGGTGATGCAGGGCGACAACCTCCTGGTGGTGCGCCGCCTGAAGCTCTCCGAGACGCGGATCTCCTGCGTCCAGTTCGACCGCAGCGACAATGTGCTCGTGACCATCGCGTCCTGGGACCGCCCGATCACGGACGACCTGTACGCGCTGCTCAAGCCGCTGCCGGCGGAGCTGTTCCAGCAGGGCTGAGCAGCGCGCACAGCACGCGTCGGGCGTTACGACACCGTCGAGGGCAGCACCTGCACATCCGCTGCCCGCACCCATGCGACGCGGTGCCCGAACTGGATCTCGTAGTACACGTCCTTGCCCTTGACCACCTTGTGCGACGAGGTGTCGAACGTGGGGGAGTAGAAGTACTCGCCCCTGGTCGTCCCACCCGTCGCGTAGCGCTGGCCCGAGAGCAGCTTGTACGGCAGCGGCGAGATCGCCTGCGGCGTCATGCCCGAGGGGTAGGCCTCCTTCTCCGGGTAGGCCCGCCCGTACACCGGTACCTCGCTCGCGCCGGGCTTCGGCGTGACCACAAGTCCCTTGGCAGGCACGGCGGTCGGCTGCGTGGCCGGGTTCTTGAACCAGGCCTTCTGGCCCAGGTACCAGATCGCCGTCCAGTCGCCCTCGCGGCCGGCGATCGCGTACTGCTGGCCTGCCGAGACCCGCGACGCCATGTCATTGACGTCGATCGTCGAGGGCTCGCCGCCCGGGCGCAGCCCGATGTCCTTGATCAGCGCGGCGTCCTCGCTGGGCTCCGTGTAGAGGCGCACGGCGCTCGAACCGTGCGGCGCGCAAGCCACGCCCGCCTTCTCGCAACCGGTGAACTCCGGCTGGTTCTCGTCGAATTCGGGGGCGACGGTCACGAGCCCGCCGTCCGGCCCCGCCGACTGGTGGAACGGCTTGCCCATCAGGGCGAAGTAGTGCGACCAGTCCCAGTACGGGCCCGGGTCCGTGTGCATCGACTTGATGGTGGACGTCGTCGGGCCCGGCACCGTGTCATGACCCAGGATGTGCTGCCGGTCCAGCGGGATGCCGTACTTCTTCGAGAGGTACTTCACCAGGCGCGACGAAGACCGGTACATCTCCTCCGTGTACCAGGAGTCCGGCTGTGCGAGGAAACCCTCGTGCTCCAGGCCGATCGACTTCGCGTTGACGTACCAGTTGCCCGCGTGCCAGCCGACGTCCTTGTTCTTGATGGACTGCACGATGTGCCCGTCCGTCGAGCGCAGCGAGTAGTGCCACGCCAGATACGTCTTGTCCTGGACCAGCTTGAGCGTCTGCTCCCACGTCGCCTCCGTGTCATGGATGACGATGTAGTCGATGCTCTGGTCCTTCGGACGGTCCGCGAGATCGTGATTGCCGTAGTCCCCGTCGCCGAACTCCTCGTACGGCGCCGGGATCCACTCGCACGACACCGTCTTCGGGCACTCGGTCCCGCCCGCGTCCGCCTTGCGCAGGCCCATCTTCTCGATCTGCGCGGCCTGCGGCCGGGCGTCCGGCCGGGCGCGGAGGGTGACCTGCTGACCGGCGTCCGTGGTGCGCCGCTCGCCGTCGCGGATCACCGCGAACACATCGTTCGCGTACGTGCCCGCCGTCGCCGCGTCGTCCGCGCCGGAGAACTTCGCGACCGCCGCGTACCAGTCGGCGGGCCGGTCGCTGAGCGGCTTGCCGAGCTTCTTCTGGGCGGCCGCGAGGAGGGCGGCGCCGCCCCGCACGTTCGCCGCCGGGTCGCCGCGCAACTCCTCCGCGGAGAGGCCGGTGAGCTCCGCGGCACGCGGCAACGTCCGCAGCCGCGAAGGGAGTTGGGTGTTCTTCGGCACGGCCTTCGATGCCCTGAGCGGGGCTCGTGAGTCGTCCCCGCGCGGATCGCCCGCCGCCTCGCTGTGCCGCGTCGCGTTCGCGAGCGCGGTGCGCGCGTCCGTCAGGTGCATGGGGCCGTAGCCGCCGGTGACGCTCGGCGCCCCGCCGTGCGCGTCCCACCGCGACTGCAGGTACGACACACCGAGGAGCACGCTCTGCGGTACCTGGTACTCGGCCGCGGCCGAAGCGAACGCGCCTTGCAGCCGGCCCGAAGGGGCCTCGGCCGAGGTGCCGGGCGGGGCCGCGCCGAGCAGCGGCAGCAGCAGCGCCGCCACACCGAGGGTGCCGCCCGCCACCCGCACACCCGCACGGGAACGTCTTTCGGTGAAGTATCGGGACAACGGTGCCTCCTGGGAACGCCGGGTTCGGGATGCCGCGCGGTGCCTGCGGGCCGATGATGGCTCAGTGCTATCGGCCCGTCGACGATCCGTCAATCATGCGGTGCCCAGCGGAGTTTCCCCCGGATTTCCGGCCCGTGCCCCTCGGCCCGGACACACAAAGATCCGCGGTGCGCCCTGTTCCTTCCGGGCGTCCCGCGGATCTTCGTCCCCGTCAGCGAGTGCCGACTGCCGCTCGCACCGCCTTGCGGGCCATATTGCAGTCGTCGTGCAGGCGGCGCAGCAACAGCCGCTGCTCCTCACCGGACGGCGCAGCACCGGGATGGGCCTGAACCGACGGTGCCGCCGGGGTCTGTTCGTGCAGGGAACGCTGCACGGCCGTCTCGTACGTACGGATCTCCCGTGTCAGTACGAGCATCAGGTTGACCAGGAACGCGTCGCGTGACGCGGGCCCGCCGGACTGTGCGAGCTGACTGATCTGACGCCGCGCCACCGGAGCGTCGCCGAGCACGGACCAGAGCGTCGCCAGGTCGTAGCCCGGCAGGTACCAGCCCGCGTGCTCCCAGTCCACGAGCACCGGACCGGTGGGAGCCAGCAGCACGTTCGACAACAGGGCGTCGCCGTGGCAGAACTGGCCCATCCCGCCGCGGCCCGCGCTGTGCGCGATCCCGTGCAGCAGCTTCTGCAGATCGCCCATGTCCCGGTCCGTGAGCAGGCCCAGGTCGTGGAAGCGATTGATCCGCGTCGCGTAGTCCAGTGGCGCGTCGAAGGTGCCCGCCGGCGGCCGCCACTGGTTGAGCCGGCAGATCGCACCGAGTGCGGCGCGCACGTCCGCCCGCGGCGGAGCCTCGGCCGGGTGGCGCTGCAGGGCCGCCACCCGGCCGGGCATCCGCTCGATCACCAGCGTGCCGTTGTCGGGGTCCGCGGCGATGAGCCGGGGCACCCGCACCGGGGGCCGGTGTCGGACGAACGAGCGGTATGCGGCTATCTCGTGCCGGATCCGCGCCATGTAGGCGGGAGCGTGGTCCAGTAAACACTTCGCGACGGCGGCGCTGCGCCCTGTCGTTCCGACGAGGAGCACGGAGCGCGGAGAGCGGCGCAACACCTGCACCGGATGGAACTCCGGGCAGATCCGGTGCACCGACGCGATTGCCGTGCGCAGCTGGGCGCCCTGAGGGCCGGACAAGTCGAGTCTCCCGCTGAGCGGTTGCGTGCCGAGCCCCGGGGCGCGACGCGGCCGGGCGATGCCGTTCAGCGCCGGGGCCGCGGGCCGCGCGGGGTCGAGGTACGGGCCGCTTCCGCCGACCGCCGGACGGGCGGGGCGGAGCGGCCGGGGTGGGGCGGACACGGAGGACGATGCTGCGTACATGGGCGAAACAGATCCCTTCGTGTGCCAGTGAGTTGCCTGCGCCGTCCCGGCCCGGCCGATTCGGTACACCCTGGGGAATGCCCTGCTGCGACCGGGTCGGGGTGGCGCACTCCTACCTGACACCAGGCGCCCGAGAGCACAACAGCTGGCGCACCCTGGCGAACCCTGGCGAATAGTCGCCCTGCAACTGACAGAGGGCTACTGTCAATTTCAGCCGAGAACCTGGGGGCTTACGTGAACGGACAACCCAACACCCGCCTGAACGACCTGTTCGGCCTGGCCGGCTGGTCCAAGGGCGAACTCGCGAGACTGGTCAACCGGCAGGCCGCGGCCATGGGCCACGCGCAGCTGGCGACCGACACCTCGCGGGTGCGGCGGTGGATCGACATGGGAGAGATCCCGCGCGATCCGGTGCCCAGGGTGCTGGCGGCGCTGTTCACCGAGCGACTCGGCCGTGTCGTGACCATCGAGGACCTCGGTCTCGTCCGACACGGGCGCGTAGGGAAACGGCAAGGCGGCGGCCCGGAGGAACAGGGCCCCGATGGCGTGCCGTGGGCGCCCGAGCGGACAGCGGCGGTCCTCACCGAATTCACGGGAATGGACCTCATGCTCAACCGACGCGGCTTGGTGGGCGCGGGTGCCGCGCTCGCCGCAGGCTCCGCACTCAGCACCGCCATGCACGACTGGCTGCACACCGATCCGGCCCTCGTGGCCGATGCCCCCAGGACCAACGATCCGCTGTCCCCTCCGGCCAACGCCGACGCGGCCGGGTTCGACCGATACGAGGCGGCCCCCATCGGGTCCCAGGAGATCGAGGAACTGGAGCGCTCGGTCGAGGTGTTCCGGGCCTGGGATGCCTCCCGCGGCGGCGGGTTGCAGCGCAAGGCGGTCGTGGGCCAGCTCAACGAAGTGGGCGGAATGCTCTCCTACCGCCACCCCGACCATCTGCAGCGGCGCCTGTGGGGCGTCGCCGCCAATCTCGCCGTCCTCGCGGGCTGGATGTCCCACGATGTCGGCCTGGAACCCACGGCTCAGAAGTACTTCGTCATCGCCGCGCACGCCGCGCGCGAGGGCGGGGACCGGCCGCGGGCCGGCGAGGCCCTGTCGCGGGCCGCCCGCCAGAAGATCCACCTCGGGGCGCCCGGTGAGGCGCTCGACCTGATGAAGCTCGCCAAGTCCGGCGCCGGTGACCAGGTGTTGCCGCGTACGAAGGCGATGCTCTACACCATCGAGGCCTGGGCGCAGGCGTCCCTCGGCAAGGGCCAGGCGATGCGCCGCACGCTCGGCCAGGCGGAGGAGCTCTTCGTCTCCGACCGGGGCGATGTGCCGCCGCCGAGCTGGATGCAGATGTTCGACGAGGCGGATCTGCACGGCATGCAGGCGCTCGCCTACCGCACGCTCGCCGAGCACGAGCCGGCCGCCGCCGTCATCGCGCAGCGGCACGCCGAGGAGGCCCTGGCGCTGCGCGCGGGAGGCAGGGACCGCTCGAAGATCTTCGACCATCTGTCGATGGCCTCGGCGTGCTTCATCGCCGACGACCCCGAACAGGCGGACAGGTACGCGCGGTTGGCGCTCAACTCCATGGGCTCCAACTCCTCGCACCGCACCTGGGACCGGCTGCGCGAGATGTACCGGCTCACCGGTCAGTACGCGGACTACCCGAAGATCGACGACCTGCGTCAGGAGATCAAGCTGGCGCTGCCGAGGTCGACGGGGAAGCGGGTCCAGGCCTGACCGCAGGAATTCGTCAGGAACCGATCCTGGCGACGAGAACACAGGCGTCGTCCTCGCGATCGCCCTGGCCGAACTCGTCCCTGAGCACGTGCACGCAGTCCTGTGCGTCACGGGCCGCGGTCAATGGCTCCGCCAGCGCGAGCAGTCGGCCCACGGACGCGGTCGAGCCACGCCGTGCCACGAGTCCGTCCGTGTGCAGGAGCAGCAGGTCTCCGGCGCGCAGCGGCTCTTCGGCCTGCCCGTAGACGGCGCCGGACGTGGCGCCGAGGAGGACGCCGGCGGGTGGCGCGAGCGCACGCCCCGTTCCGTCGCGGAACAGTAGCGGGGCGGGGTGTCCCGCCTGCGCCCACGCCAGTGTGCGGTCCGCGGGGTCGTAGCGGCAGCACAGGGCGCTGCCGAGAGCGGGCTGCACGGACGAGTCGAGGAGGTGGTTGAGGGAGCCGAGCAGTTCGCCGGGTGGTGTGTCGCGCATCGCCATGCCGCGGACCGCGCCGAGCAGCATCGCCATGCCGGAGGTGACGGCCACGCCGTGCCCGATGAGATCGCCGACGGTCAACAGGGTGCGTCCGCCCGGCAGTTCGAGTGCGTCGTACCAGTCGCCGCCGACGAGGTTGCCGACGGAGGAGGGGAAGTAGTGGGCGGCGAGATCGAGGCCGCCGGGACCGCTGTGCGGGAGCCGCAGGGAGCCACGCCACGGCGGTAGCACGGCTTCCTGCAGCTCGACCGCGAGCCGGTGTTCGGTCTGCGCGATGTGCCGCTGGCGCTGGAGCGAGTCACGGGTCTCGCTCACCGCGCGTTGGCTGCGGCGCAGTTCGCTGACGTCGCGTACGACCGCCCACATCGAGGCGGTCGCGCCGTCGGCGTCGAGCACGGGCTCGCCCATCATGTGCACCGTGCGCACGGATCCGTCCGGGCGCACGACGCGGAACTCCCCGTCGATCGGCTTGCCGTCGATCAGGCAGTCGGTGACCATCGCGGTCAGCCTCGGCTGGTCGTCGGCGTGCACCAGGGCGGGCAGCTCGTCGAGCGTGAGCGCGGGCGCGGCGGGGTCCCTGCCGAGGATCTGGTACAGCTCGCCGGACCAGGTGGCCTCGTCGGTCAGCAGGTTCCACTCGGCGCTGCCCACCCGGCTCAGCAGCGAGCCGGGGGACGGCGGCGCGGTGGTCCGCTGGGGCGGTGGGCCCGCGAGGGGAGCGGGGCCCTCCCGCAGCTGTGCCAAGTGCCGGTCGAGGTCGCTGAGTTGGTGCACCGCCAGTTCGTACAGGGCGCGCTGCCAGCGGGACTCGGGGTCGGCCTCGTCCGTCGTCACCGAGTCGCGGCGCACCGCGTCGACGTCGCCGAGCAGGCGACGCGTCTGCGAGATCAGCGCGTCGACGGCGCCCCGCTCCGGCGGTTGGCCGGCGGGGCGGTCCGCGAAGGCATGGGGCGGCATGAGGAAACTCCGATGCGGGCACAGGTGGCCAGGGCTGACGGAAGGACCGCTAAAGACTTTGGCACAGGCCGCGGTGCCCCGTAAGGGATTTGGCCATACACGATGCGGTGGTGCTTATGGCATATGCCCTTGTCCTCCGGGAGGACACCTTCACGGGCCACGTTCGAACGCACGCCCGGGCATGGCGTATGCCGGGCTCATACGTACGGTGATGCGTACCCCACCGATCGACGTAGCCAAACCTACGTACGCAGCCAGGCCGCCGTATCGCCCGGCAGCCGCCCGGCGCCGTCGAGTGGATCGCTGGTCAGCAGCACCTCTTGGTGGGGCGGAAGACGGGTGGGCTCGGGGCCGAGGTTCACGACACACACGAGGCCATGCCCGCGGGCGAACGCGAGTACCCCTTCGGGCGCGCTCAGCCACGTCAACTCATCCCCGGGAAAGCCCGGTTGGCATGCCCGCAGGTGCAGTGCGCTCCGGTACAGCGAGAGCATCGAGCGCGGATCCTCCTCCTGACGCTCGGCGGCGTACGTCCCCCAGTCCGGCGGCTGCGGTAGCCAGGCCTCACCGCCGTCCCCGAAGCCGTACGTCGCTCCGACCGTGGTCCACGGCAGTGGCACGCGGCAGCCGTCGCGGCCGGGGTCGACGCCGCCCGAGCGGGCGTGCATCGGATCCTGGATGTGTGAGCGGTCCACCGCCACCTCCGGCAGGCCCAACTCCTCGCCCTGGTACAGGTACACGGATCCGGGCAGCGCGAGCGAGAGCAGCGCCGCCGCGCGCGCCCGGCGCAGCCCGAGCCCGAGATCCGTGGGTGTGCCGAACCGTTTGGTGGCGAAGTCGAAGCGGGTGTCGGCGCGGCCGTATCGGGTGACCGTGCGGGTCACGTCGTGGTTGCACAGCACCCAGGTCGCGGGCGCGCCCACCGGGGCGTGGTAGGCGAGCGTGCGGTCGATGGACGCGCGCAGCTCGGCGGCGTCCCAGGGACGGCTCAGGAAGTCGAAGTTGAAGGCGGTGTGCAGCTCGTCGGGGCGCAGATAGCGGGCGAAGCGCTCGGGATCCGGGACCCACAACTCGCCGATCAGGACGCCGTCGTAGTCGTTGGCGACGGCGCGCCAGGAGCGGTAGACGGCGTGCAGTTCGTCGCGGTCGACGTAGCCGCTCGTGTCGTCGTCGCCGGTCGCGTCCGCGAGGGCCGGGTCCTTGGCGAGCAGCGCCGCGGAGTCCACGCGCACACCGGCCGCGCCCCGCTCGAACCAGAACCGCAGTACGTCCTCGTGCTCCTGACGCACCACCGGATGCGCCCAGTTGAGGTCCGGCTGCTCCGGCGTGAACAGGTGCAGGTACCACTCGCCGTCCGGCACCCGGGTCCAGGTGGCGCCCGAGAACTGGGACGGCCAGTTGTTCGGCGGCAGCTCGCCGTGTGCGCCGCGCCCCGGCCGGAAGTGGAACAGCTCGCGCTCCGGGCTGCCGGGGGCCGCCGCCAACGCGGCCCGGAACCAGGGGTGTTGGTCGGACACATGGTTCGGCACGATGTCGACGATCACGCGGATGCCGAGGTCCCGTGCCTCCGCGATCAGCTTCTCGGCCTCGGCGAGGGTGCCGAACGCCGGGTCGATCGCCCGGTAGTCCGCCACGTCGTAGCCGCCGTCCGCGAGCGGCGAGCGGTACCAGGGCGTGAACCAGATGGCGTCCACGCCGAGCCCGGCCAGATACGGCAGGCGGGCCCGGACGCCGGCGAGGTCGCCGGTGCCGTCCCCGTCGCCGTCGGCGAAGCTGCGGACGTACACCTGGTAGATGGCAGCACTGCGCCACCAGTCGTCGGCCAGCACTAAGGGGTCCTTTCGCGCGGGAGTGTGGGGTGATCAGGAGCGGGCGGGTCAGCCCTTGAGGCCGCCGGCGGTCAGACCGCTCATGATGTTCCGCTGGAAGAGCAGGAAGAGAATCAGCGTCGGCACGGACGCGATGGTGAGCGCGGCGATCAGCTGGTTCTGCGGGACGCCGTTGGACAGCGAGTAGATGCCGACGTTCAGCGTCTGCTTCGCCGGGTCCGGCAGCGTCAGCAGCGGCCACAAAAAGTCCTTCCACACGCCGACCACCGCGAAGATGGAGACGACGCCGAGGATCGGCCGGGAGATCGGCAGCACCACCGAGCGCAGTGTGCGCAGCGCCGAGGCGCCGTCGATGGACGCCGCGTCGAGCAGCTCCTGGGGGATCGAGTCGAAGAACCGCTTGAGCAGGAAGATGTTGAAGGCGTTGGTGACGGACGGCAGCCAGATCGCCCACGGGCTGTTCAGCAGATTGCGCTCGAAGATCGGCACGTCGAGGACCGTCAGATACTGCGGGACGACGAGCACGGTCGCCGGGATCATCAGCGTCGCCAGCATCATGCCGAGGATGACGTTGCCGAACAGCGGGCGCAGCTTGGAGAGCGAGTACGCGGCGGCCACGTCGAGGACGAGCTGGAAGGCGAGCGCGCCGAACGCGTAGTACAGCGTGTTGAACAGGAGCTTGGCGAGGTCCATGACCTGCCAGGCGGACCGGTAGTTCTTCGGGTGCACGCTGTCGGGCACCAGGGTCGGCGGGGACTGGACGATCTCCGCGGTGGTCTTGAGGCCGCCGGTCACCATCCAGTACAGCGGGCCGAGGAAGACCAGCGTGAACAGGGTCATGGTCACGCCGAAGACGGTCCAGTAGAGGATCCTGCCCCGTCGCCGGCCGAGCTGGGCGGGGGAGATCAGGGTGCGGGGGCGCATCGTGTCGGTGGCCATGGGTGCCGTCTCCTCAGTCGTCCGATGCGCGGCTCAGCCGTACGTACACAGCGGAGAACGCCGCGAGCAGGACGAGCAGGACGAGGCCCAGGGCCGCCGCGCCGCCGTAGTTGTTGAAGTTGAAGGCGTACTGGTAGATCAGATAGACGACGGTCGTGGTCGAGCCCTCCGGGCCCGCGCCGTTCGTCAGCAGGAACGGCTCCGTGAAGACCTGCATCGTCGCGATGATCTGCATCAGGAACATCAGCGAGAGGATCAGCCGCGTCTGCGGGATCGTCACGTGCCAGATCTTGCGCCACAGTCCCGCGCCGTCCAGCTCCGCGGCCTCGTACAGCTCGCCCGGGATGCCCTGGAGCGACGCCAGATAGATGAGCGTCGCACCGCCCATGTTCATCCACGTCGCCGCGATGACGACGGACAGCATCGCGGTGTCGGTGGACTGCAGCCACTGCTGCTCCGGTATCCCGAATACTCCGAGGATCCGGTTGAACAGGCCGTAACCCGGGTCGTAGAAGTACTTGAACAGGAGCACGGAGGCGACCGGCGGCAGTATCACCGGGAGGTAGACCAGCATCCTCAAGTAGCCCTGGCCGTGCCGGAATTCATTGAGCAGCACCGCCACGAGGAACGGCACGGCGAAGCCCAGGAGCAGGGCCAGGGCGGTGAACAGGAGGGTGTTGCGCCAGGCCTGCCAGAAGGCCGGGTCATGGAAGACGTACGTGAGATTGGACCAGCCGGCCCAGGTGGTGCGGCCGTCCTTCGTCTTCTGGAAGGCCAGCAGGAACTCCCTGACCATCGGATACCAGGAGAAGAAGGAGAAGCAGAGCACCGCGCCGATCAGGAAGCCGTGGGCCGACAGATGGCGTTTCACGGTGCGCGTGAACGAGCCGTCGCGCGGGGTGAGTTGATGCCTTCGTGCGGGTGATGCGGACTGCCGGGGCTTCGCGGGAAGCGTCGGGGCCGACATGGTCACTCCTCGGGGGCACAGGTGGTGGCTGGACGGCTTACTGGTTGGCCAGCACCTGGTTGACCTGCTGCTCCGCGGTGGACAGGAGCTTGTCGACGTCAGCGTTCTTGTTGGTCAGGACACCGGACATGACGTTGTCGAGGACCTTGTAGACCTCCTGCGCCTTCGGCGGCTCCGCCTTGCCGCGCACCGGGTTCGCCATGAACGGCTCGAAGTTGCGTACGGGCATGGTGGCGTTGTTCGTCCGCGACTTGAGGTCGTCCGCCTTCACCGCGCCGGTGAAGAAGTTGGGCTGCGGCAGGCCGACCGGGAGCTTGTCCTCCTTGGTCCGCGCCCAGTCGAACTGGCCCTTGCCGGGGGTGAGCGTCTTGAAGTTCAGCCAGGCGATCGCGGCCTTGATCCTGTCCGGCGAGGAGCCCTTCTTGATCATGTAGTCGTTGCCGCCGAAGAGCGTGGCCTTGCCGCCGGGGATCGGGCCCATCCCGAAGTTGTCGTAGTCGGCGCCCAGTTGCTGCACCATGTACGTCACGTCGTCAGGCGCGGCTAGGAACATGCCGAGCTTGTCCGACGCGATCTGCTTCTGCAGGTCGCCCCACTTCAGCAGCTGCGTCCTGCCCATGCTGTCGTCCTTCCAGCGCATGTCGTGCAGCTGCTTGGCGACCTGCTGTCCGGTGGCGTCGTTGAAGGCGGCCTTGGTGCCGTCGGAGGAGACGACGTCGCCGCCGAGCCCGTACATCGTCGCCGTGAAGTGCCAGCCGCCGGTGTTCTCCGCGCTGTACTCGCCGTACCCGGAGATGCCGCCGCCGAGCCCGGCGATCTTCTTCGCGGCCGTGCGCACGTCGGCCCAGGTCGTCGGCGGCCTGTCCGGGTCGAGGCCCGCCCGCTCGAACAGCTTGCGGTTGATGAGCAGGCCCATCGTGTAGTTGCTGGTCGGCAGGCCGTAGAGCTTGTTGTCCTTCTTCAGCGCGCCAAGCACGCTCGGGTCGATCGAGCCGAGCGCCGGGACGGTCTTCTTCGTGACGTACGGGGTGATGTCCTCGGCGCCGTCGTTGTCGAGCACCTGCTGGAGATCGGTGAAGTACGTGTAGAAGACGTCCGGTTGGGACTTCGCCTTGAGCGCCGCGGTGAACCGGGCCGGCTCCTCGCACTGGCCTGCCGTGGACTTCCCGTTGATCGTGACGTTCGGATACTTCTCGTTGAACGTCTTGACGTCCTCGATCCACTGCCGCCGCTCTGCCGCCTTCGCCTTCGGCGGCATGCAGTCGATGGTCAGCGAGACCTTGGTCTTCGGGTCGAGCGGGGCGCTGATGTCGGCCTTCGAACCGGCGCCCGCCCCGTCGCCGTCGTCGGAGCTGCTGGTGCCGCAGGCCGCGAGCGAGCCCAGGGCCAGGGCCGTGGCGATCGCCACGGCGGACGTACGGAGGGCAGGACGCGGCCAGGTGCTTCTCATCGGTGGGTCCCCTTCGGGCCTGAGCCTGTGCAGGCAGGAACGTGGAGGCCCACGGCACCGCGTCGGCGAGACCGGGGCGCCGGGGCGAGCCACACTCAAGCACCGCCACCAGTTCAGCGCAAGATGTCGCGCGTATTCCGCAAAAAGCGAACAGGTGGCGTTCTTGGGGGAGTTGGTTCCTTCCTACGCGGCCCGGGTCGGCGGCGCCGTCGACCCGCGCACCACGAGTTCGGGCTCGAACAGCAGCTCACCGGGCGGAACCGAGCCGCCCTGGATCTGCGCGACGAGCAGCTCGACGGCGGCCCGCCCCATCGCCTCGATCGGCTGGCGGACCGTGGTCAGCGGCGGCTCGGTGCAGTTCATGAACGCCGAGTCGTCGTAGCCGACCACCGAGACGTCCCCCGGCACGGAGAGCCCCGCGCGCCGGGCGGCCCGCACCGCGCCGAGCGCCAGGGGGTCGCTGGCGCAGATGATGCCGGTGATGCCGCGGGAGAGGAGCCGGGCCGCCGCGGCGTGCCCGCCCTCCAGGGAGAACATGGCCCGCTCGACCGCCGAGTCCGGGAGCTTCCCCTCCACGGCGCGGGCCGCGGCGAGTTTGCGCTGCGAAGGCATGTGGTCGTCGGGGCCGAGTACCAGGCCGATGCGCTCGTGGCCCAGCGAGGACAGATGCCGCCACGCCTGCTCGACGGCGACCGCGTCGTCGCACGCCACGCACGGGAAACCGAGCCGCTCGATGGCGGCGTTGACGAGCACCACCGGCACCTGGCGCTCGGCGAGCCGCTGGTAGTGACCGTGCTCGGCGTCTCCTTGCGCGAACAGGCCGCCCGCGAACACCACGCCGGAGACCTGCTGTTGGAGCAACAGCTCCACGTAGTCCGCCTCCGAGACGCCCCCCTTGGTCTGGGTGCACAGCACCGGGGTGAGGCCCTGCTGGGCGAGCGCTCCACCGATCACTTCCGCGAACGCGGGGAAGATCGGGTTCTGCAGCTCGGGGAGGACCAGGCCGACCAGGCGGGCCCGCTCACCGCGCAGCTGGGTCGGCCGCTCGTAGCCGAGGACGTCGAGCGCGGTGAGCACCGACCGGCGCGTCGCCTCCGACACCCCGGGCTTGTTGTTGAGCACCCGGCTGACCGTGGCCTCGCTGACCCCGACCTTCTTCGCCACCTGAGCAAGTCTGCGCGTCATGGAGCGCAAGATTAGCGCAAAAACTTGCGTGCCTTTGGCGGTCAGCCGTGCGGGACGATCGCGACCGGGCTGGTCACATGGTGCACCACCGAGTGCGCGGTGCAGCCCAGACGGGACGCGTCGGTCCGCCGCCCCACCACCGTGAGGCTCGCCCCGGTGGCCGCCTTGAGGAGATGGTGGCCCGGCTGCCCGTACAGGAGCCGCTCCTCGACCCGCACCTCCGGATACTTCGTGCGCCAGGCCTGCACCGCCTCCGCGAGGGACCGGCGCAGCCGCTCCTCCTGGCGCGCGGCGTCGCCCGGCCCCGCCCCGCCCGGTTGCAGGCCGCGCAGCGGCGGCAGCGTCCAGGCGTGCAGCGCGTGCAGCGGGGCGCCGCGCAGGGCCGCGGCCTCGAAGGCGTACGAGAGGAGGTCGTCGACGGGCGCCGTCACGTCGAGCCCCACGACCACGGGACGGAAGTCGGGGCCCTCCCACTCGTCCTCCGGTAGCCCGCCGGCCCGCACCAGGACCACCGGGCGCGTCGCCCGCGTCGTGACGGCCAGGGCGACCGAACCGACGAGGAATCCCGAGTAGCCGGTGAAGCCCCGCGTACCGAGCACCAGGGCCTCCGACTCCGCCGCGGCGTCCAGCAGAGCCTCCACCGGCTGCTCCGCACGGCGCCGGGCGATGATCTCAAGGGCGGGATGGGCGTACGAGAGCCGGAGCGCGACCACGTCGAGGACACCGCGGTCGGGCAGATCGACGTCCGGGAGCCGGGGCGCGGGCCGCTCCGTGCCCGCCGCCTGCACGAGCCGCAGCGGCAGGCGGCGGCGCAGTGCCTCGCGCGCCGCCCAGTCCGCGGCGTGCACGCTCTCGCGTGAAGCGTCCGTCCCGACGCTCAGTACGCGGCTAGTGGTCATGACGGGAACCTCTCCGTGGCGGTGACGCGGACGGTGTGCCTCCGGTGCGGGTTCCACGCCAGGCGGTGGTCACTCGTGTGGAGCACGGACGGATCGGGGGCTCGTGGGCCCCGATGTCCGGGACCCTCTCACCGGTCCGACCTGCGCAGGGAGAGGCGAACCGGCCCTCGGCGAGGGGCCGTTCGGCCCCTGTCCCGGACCGCCCGGGAGCGCGAGCGTGGCTTTACGCTGGCAGGGAGGTGACGATGACGACCTGCAAGAAGTTCAGGCAAGCCAAGGGCAACCCCCTGCGGCGCGGGTCGGACGCGGTCGAGGGCTGGGCGGCGCTGCTGCTCGGACTGCTCGCCCTCCTGGTGGCGCCCGCCGCGGGTGCCGCGGCGGGCTGGGCGGCCCATGCCGACGCCACCGGGCACGCCCGCGCCCAGGTGGAGCAGCGGCATCCGGTGCGGGCCAAACTGGTCGAGGACTCCCCGGACTACGTGCCGTCGCAGAGCGGCGTGCAGAACACGGTCACGTACCCGGTCAAGGTGCGCTGGACCGATGAAGGACGAGGCACCGTCGTGGCGACGGCGCCCGTCTCCGCCGGACTCGAACGAGGCGATCGCACCACCGTCTGGCTCGACCGGCACGGCCGGGTCACGACGGAACCCTGGGGTTCCGAGGCCATCTGGGCCCGCGCGCTCACCGCGGCCTTCCTGGTCACCGTCACCACCGCCACCCTCGCCCTCCTCGCCCGCTTCCTGCTGCGCCGCGCACTCGACCACCGAAGGATCGCGGCCTGGGAGCGCGACTGGCGCCGAGTGGGGCCGGAGTGGAGCCGGCGGCACGCGTAGGGCGGGGCCGCTGCGCCGCGGAGCGCCTGCTCAGGGACCCGACGGACCCCTCGCCAGAGCCGACAGGGCCCCGCGCCGGAGCCGTTCGGCCCCTGCCCGCGCGGGCGTGGACCCGGCATCGTCGAGGTATCGCAAGGACGCCGTCCGGAAGACGCGATGACGCCGCCGAAGCCCCGCTCCGCCGACAGTCGGGCCCCGGCGGCGCCCCGAAGGGAAGCGCTCCCGGCCGTCGCCGGAGCTCCCGAAGGAGGCCGCTCATGACCACCACGGCACCACGGATGAGTCAGACCCTGCCCGAGGAGTACCGCGGTCGGATGATGCGCTTCGCGCGCGACGTGAGCTTCCCTGAAGGCACCCGGCTCTTCGACGAGGGCTCCCGCGCCGACCGCTTCTGGATCCTGCGCAGCGGCAGCGTCGCCCTCGACATGCGCGTGCCCGGCCGGCACGCCCCCGTCGTCGAATACCTCGGCCACGGCGAACTCATCGGCTGGTCATGGCTGTTCCCGCCGTATGTGTGGCAGCTCGGCGCGCGGGCCGAGACCCGGGTCAGGGCCCACGAGTTCGACGCCTTCACGATCCGCCTCCTGTGCGCCTCCGACCCCGGCCTCGGCTCGTTCGTGGCCCAGTGGGTGGGCGGGGTGCTCGCCCACCGGCTGAGCGTCACCCGCACCCGGCTCCTCGACCTCTACGCCCCCTACGGATCCGGGGCCGCATAGCACCGACGGCGGGCCGCCAGGGCCGGGTGAACGGTACCGTTCGGCCCTGGCGGATCAGTCCGTCCGGCCCCAGGATCTAGACGGGTTCGCACCCATCCGTCTGGGAACACCACATCCGAGGGGGCCGTATGCCACAGCCACGTACTTTCTCAGCGGACCGGCCCATTCGCATCCTGTTGCTCGACGACCACGAAGTGGTGCGGCGCGGCCTGCGCGACCTCCTCGGAGCGGAACCCGACATGACCGTCGTCGGCGAGGCCGCCACCGCCGCGCAGGCGATCGCGCGGGGACCCGCGCTCCGTCCCGACGTGGCCGTGCTCGACGTACGCCTCCCCGACGGCGACGGCATCACGATCTGCCGCGAACTGCGCGTGCTCATCCCGGACGTCAGCTGTCTGATGCTGACCTCGTTCGACGACGACGACGCGCTGCTCGACGCCATCATGGCCGGCGCGGGCGGCTACGTACTGAAGCAGATCAAGGGGTCCGACCTCGTCTCCGCCGTGCGCACCGTTGCCGCGGGCGAGTCCATGCTCGACCCGGCGACGACGGCCCGCCTGATGCGCAGCCTGCGCGGCCCGGAGCAGGGTGGGCCGACCGCGCAGGACGCCGCGGGAGGGGCGGTGGCCGAGGGCGTCGAGCTGACCGACCGGGAGCGGGACATCCTCGCGCTGGTGGGGGAGGGGCTCACCAACCGGCAGATCGGGCGGCGGCTCTTCCTGTCGGAGAAGACGGTGAAGAACAACATCTCCCGGCTGCTCGCCAAGTTGGGCGTGGAGCGCAGGATCCAGGCCGCCGTGATCGCGACGAGGCTGTCGCAGGACGACAGGTTCCGGCCGTGACCGCCACCGGCTCACGCGCCCTGCGCCGGTGAGGTGAGCGGCACCGTCCACTCCAGGAGGGTGCCGCCGCTGTCCTGTGCCGCGGCCGTCAGCGTTCCGCCGCGCCGCCCCGCGCGGGCCGCGAGGTTGGCGAGCCCGCTGAGATGGCCTTCCGACTCCGCGGCGATCCCCACGCCGTTGTCCGCCACGGTCAGCGTCAGCGCACCGCCGCGCACCACGAGGGCCACATCGGCGGACGAGGCGTGCGCGTGCCGGGCCACGTTCGTGAGCGCCTCGCCGAGCACGGCGAGCGCGTCGTCGCCGAGGGGACCCGGGACATCCGCGTCGATCAGGCCCTCCATGCGCAACGACGGGGTGAAGCCGAGGACGTGGGCCGCGTCCTCCACCGCCCGCACGACCCGCACCCGCAGGCCGGATCCGGTCGGCGGGGCGCCGCGCTCGCGCAGGCCGAAGATCGTCGAACGGATGATCTTGATGGTGGTGTCCAGGTCGTCCACGGCCCGCAACAGGCGCTCCGCCGCTTCCGGGTGCTGCACGAACCGCTGCGCGCTCTGGAGCGTCATGCCGGTCGCGAACAGCCGCTGGATCGCCAGGTCGTGGAGGTCGCGGGCGATCCGGTCGCGGTCCTCGAGGAGGCTCATCTGCTCCGCGTCCCGCCGCCGGTCCGCGAGCTCCAGGGCGAGGGCCGCCTGCCCCGCGAATCCGCTCAGCGGTATCAACTCCGCGGCGGAGAACGGGAGATGGTCGGCGCGGCGGGCCAGCATCAGCACCCCGCGCACGCCCTCCGACGTACCGATCGGCACCGCCACGGCCGGCCCGAGCCCCTCCCAGCGGTCCGGCTGGTAGGTGATCCGCGGGTCCTTGCGGATGTCGTCCGATGTGACCAACTCGCCCGCGGCGAGCGCCGTTCCGGCGAAGGTGCCCTCGCGCGGCAGCGTCACGTCGGTGTGCGCCGGGGCGCGTTCACCGAGCGCCAGCATCTCGTGCAGCAGATGGTCGCCGGGGACGAGGAGCGCCACCACCCCGAGGTCCGCCGCGGTGATCTCGCGCGCCCGGTCCACCATCAGCCGCAGCACCTCGGCCTCGTCGGCGCCCGACAGCAGGCTCCCGGTGAACTCGGCGCTCAACTGCAGCCAGCGCTCCCGGAGTCGGACCTCCTCGTACAGGCGCGCGTTCTCGATCGCCACGCCCGCCGCGGCGCCGAGCGTCTGCAACACTGCCACGTCCTCGTCGTCGAAGTCGCCGCCGCCGCGCTTCTGCGTCAGATACAGGTTTCCGAACACATCGTCGCGGACCCGGATCGGCACACCGACGAACGTGTGCATCGGTGGATGGTGCGGCGGGAAGCCGGCGGAGGCGGGGTGCTCGGCGAGCTCCGACAGGCGCAGCGGCTCCGGGTGCCGGATCAGCTCGCCCAGCAGGCCGTGCCCCGATGGCAGGTCACCGATCTCCGCGCGCAGTTCGTCGCTGAACCCGACCGGCAGGAACTGCGACAGCTTGCGCCGGTCCTCGCCGATCACCCCCAGCGCCCCGTACTCGGCGTCCACCAGGATCACGGCCGCCTCCACGATCCGCCGCAGCACCTGGGAGAGATCCAGCTCCTGGCCCACGGAGAGGACCGCCTCGAGCAGTCCCTGGAGGCGGTCTCTGGTACGCCGGACCGCGCCGACGCGTACCTGGAGTTCTTCGAGCAGTTCGTCGAGCCGCAACCTCGGCAGCGGGCCCGGCCCCCGTGCACCGTCCTCGGCCATCGGGCCTCCGTGGGCCTCGGTGAGGTGTCGTTCCGTACTCAAGGTAGCGGCTGTTCGCGCCCTTACGGCCCGCTTCGTCACACCTCGGACGGCGGAACGACGGAGTCCGCCGAGGATGTGGCGTGCAGGGCGGCGATCTGCGAACGGGAGGTGAAACCGAGCTTGGTGAGGATGTGCTCCACATGGGAGTCGATCGTCCGCTTCGACACCACGAGCTTCGCCGCGATCTCCCGGTTGGTGCAGCCGTCGCCGACCAGAGCGGCCACCTGACGCTCGCGGGGCGTCAGCCCGTCCGTGGGGCCCGAGCGCTGCGGAGGCACGTCGGGGGACGGCGCCGACTCGTCGTCGAGCGCCAGCTCCACCACGACGACGAGCGGCAGCGCCGCGCCCTCCTCGAACGAATGGTGGTACCCGTCGGCACCGAGCACCTCGCGGGCCAGGTCCGCCGCCTGCGCGTGCAGTTCGTGCAGCACGGGGAGGCCGAACCTGGCCTCCTTCGCGGCCCGGCGCCACAGCGCGTCGGCCGCGCCCTGCAGCGCCGCCACCCGCTCGAAGCGCCGCAGCTGCGCCGCGTGCCAGGCCAGGCCCTCCAAGAAGTGGGCGAGCCCCATCAGGTCGTGCAGCGCCGCCTTGCTGCGGATGCCCTCGCGGGCGCACTCCACGGACGCCTCGTGATCGCCCTTCAGCCACAGGCCCACGCTCTTGACCCACAGGGCCCAGCTGCGCGCCCACTGCTCGCCCGGATGCGCGGCGCCGCGCGCGAGCGAGTCGTCGCACCAGGCGATGCCCTTCTCGTGGTCGCCGGTGATGATCAGCATGAAGCCCGCGTAGAAGCCCAGCATGAGCAGGCCCGTGTCATCGCCGAGCGCCGTCATCCGGGCCCGGACCTCGTCGAAGTCGTCGGCGCAGCCCTCCATCTGACCGAGGAAGTACCGACGGTGGACCTGGAAGGAGAACGTCCACGTGGCGCCGATCCGGTCGCCGATCCGCGCGGCGATCTGCTCGGCCTCCTTCAACAGCGCCTCGTTCTTGCCCCGTTCCCCCTGGATGTCCATGTACCAGCTGATCAGCCACAGTGCCTTGACGCGCTGCGGCGTCTCGTCGCGGCAGCCGTCCAGGGTGCGGCGCAGCCAGTAACGGCCCTCGGTGAGCAGCCCGGTCGCGTGCCAGTAGCCCCACAGCGCCGTCGCCATCTCCAGGCCGTCGCAGTGCAGCCGGGGCGTCGCGACACAGTGCTCCAGGGCGATCCGGACGTTGGCCTGGTCCCGCACGAGCGCCCGCAGCAGGGGGATCTGCGCGTCCCCCGTCCACTCCTGGTCGAAGGCGCGCGCCGCGTCGAGGAAGTACTCCAGGTGCCGGCGCCGGGTCCGCTCCTCGCCGCCGAGCGCGGCGAGCTGCTCCTGTCCGTACTCACGGATCGTGTCCAGCATCCGGTACCGCGTGCCCTCGGGGGTCTCGACCCGCACCACGACCGACTTCTCGACGAGCCCGATGAGCGAGGTCAGTACGTCGTCGACCGGCAGGACCTCCTCGTCGGCGCACACCACCTCGGCCGCCTGGAGGCTCAACTCGCCCGCGAACACGGACAGCCGGGCCCACAGCAGCCGCTCCGCCGCGGTCGACAGGTCGTGGCTCCAGCCGATCGCCGTACGCAGCGTCTGATGGCGCGGCACCGAGGTGCGGCGCCCGCCCGTGAGCAGCCGGAACCGGTCGTCGAGTCGGGTCAGCATCTCGTCGAGCGACAGCACGCGCAGCCGGGAGACCGCGAGTTCGATGGCGAGCGGGATCCCGTCGAGCCGGCGGCACAGCGCCAGCACGTCCGCCCGGTTGTCCTCGCTCACCGTGAACCCCGGCACCGCCGCGGACGCCCGGTCCGCGAACAGCGCCAGCGCGTCGCACTCCCGCCCCGCGCCGTCCGCGGGCTCCGGCATGCTCAGCGGGCCGATCGCCAGGACGTGCTCCCCGGGCACGTCGAGCGGCTGCCTGCTGGTGGCGACGATCCGCAACCGGGGCGCGCAGCGCAGCAGTTCGTCGCAGAGCACCGCGCACGCGTCGACCAGATGCTCGCAGGTGTCGAGCAGCAACAGCAGCTCGCGGCCCTCCAAGTGGTCGGCGATCACCTCCAGGGCGGGCCGCGCCGCCTGCTCCGGCAGGTCGAGCGCCGCCGCCACCGCGTTCGCGAGCAGGGCCGGGTCGTGCAGCGCGGACAGCTCCACGAGCCGTACGCCGTCGGGATACGTCCCCCGCAACTCGCGCGCCGCGCGCACCGCGGTCCGGGTCTTGCCGACGCCGCCCGGCCCGGTCAGCGTGACGAGCCTGGCCCGCGTCAGCACGTCCGCCACCTGGCCCAGCTCCCTGCGCCGCCCGACGAAACTGGTGGTCTCGGCGGGCAGGTCTCCCGGCGTGCGCCGGGTGGGACTGAGGTTCATGCGGGGCTCACCTCGTGCGGTGCGGATGGTGGCGACTGCCGTCGCCAAGGCTAGGCCGAATCGGGCGTGATCGGACCTCCTTCACGGGACGACCACCCGAACGGAAAGGGGGACAAGGGTAGTTGGCGCGCGTCCCGCGAATTTCGCACGCACTTCGGCAAAACCGTCACACGGCGCGCCCGGCTGACTACACTTCCGGGAACGCCGCGGCCGCCGCGCCGATCGAGCCGCGCCCCACCGGCACAACCGGAGCCGAGGCGTCCAGCCCCTCCCGAAAGGCCTTTATGACCACCCGTCCGTCGTCGACCACCCCCCTGACCGAGACGTTCGGCACGCTCGACGTCAGCGCCCGGCGGCTGGCGGCGGGCTCGGGGGCTGACGGCGGCGCGGGCGGCGATCTGCACGGCGTCGTCGACACGCCGTACGGGACGCGGCTGCTCATCGGGGACGTGATGGGCAAGGGCGCCGAGCTGTCCCGCACGGCCGACACGGTCCTGCGTACGTGGCGCCGGCTCGCCTGCGTGCAGCGGACGTTGGAGGTGCTCGCGGTGCGGCTGCACTCGCTGGTCTCGCACTCCGAAGAGCCCGACCGGTTCGTCACCGCCACGCTGGTGACGGTCGCCCCCGACGGGTCCGCCGAGGTGGTCTGCTGCGGGCACCCGCCGCCCCTCCTGATCCGTGCCGGGGCCGCGGTACCGGCCGCCGTGCCCGTTCCGGCGCCGCCGCTCGGGCTGCTCGACCTCGCGCACGGCTGGTGCGGAGCCGAGCAGATATCCGCGGCCGCGTGGGACCGCATGCTGCTGCACACCGACGGCGCCACCGAGGCCCGCGACGCGGACGGCGAGTTCTACCCCCTCGCCGAGCGCGCCACGGAACTGAGCGCGCTGCCGCTCGCCCCGTTCACCGCCGCGCTCTCGGCCGACCTGCTGCACCACGCCGGAGGCCGCCTCCAGGACGACGCCACGTTGCTGGCGCTGGAGCCGGCGAACTCCTCGCCGCCCGCTTCGTCCTGATCCACGTCGGCGCGCCGAAATCCCGTCCCCGAGGTGTGTTTTCGTCTCCAGTGACAGGGGAGTCGGAGGGCGGACCGTGTGACAGAAGACGACGACGGAAGGGAGTGGCGGACATGCTCCTCGCCCATCCCGCCCTGTTGACCGACCTCATCCACGAGTACGAGATGCTCAGCGCGCTCGACGCCGACGACGGAGGGCCCGCCGCGCAGCGCCGGCTCGACGACATCGGGTACAGCCTCTGCGTGGCCACCGGCACGGGTGACGTGGACGCGGCGCTCGTCGCGGCCAGGCACCGGCTGCCCGGGGCGGGCGTGCACGACGACTCGGTGCTCACCGCGCACCCCCACAGGACGTCACGGGTGCGGCGCCACCGGTGAGAGAGGGGCCTCAGACCGCAAGCGTGCCGCGGCCCGTGGTCTCCTCCATCAGCACCTGCCGGGCCTGCGAGGAGGACGACTGCCACAGCGTCGTCACCGGCTCCCACACCCGCACCCCGGTCGGCGAACCGAGGGTCAGTGCCTGGAAGCTGCGGCCCTGGTGATCGGGGACCGCCGCGACCGTCACGTACATGACGGCGGGCGCCTCGTCCTTGGCGTCCTCCGGGTTGGAGACCGACAGGACCGCCGCGTACGCGGTGTGGTGCGCGGCCAGCGTGCGCCCGGCGTGCGGCACTGTCGGCAGGGGTAGCGCCGCCCCGTCCAGCTCCCCGTACGTGACGGTCGGGACGCGGTCGACGAGGCAGGCCTTCGAGGAGTCGTTGCGCACGCTCAGCTTCAGGATGTCGGCGTTGTCGTCGGAGGGGTCGGCGCGCACGGTCACATCGTTCTCGCCGCAGCGCGCGAGTGCGGCGGGCGCGGCGGAGCCCGCGGCTCCCGAGGCGGGCACGGTGAGTGCGGTCAGAGCGAGGGCGGCGGCGACGGCCGCCGCGGCGTGACGCGTGACGTGACGAGCGCGCATCGGAAGTCCCCAGTCCGTGGTGGGTCCGTCGTGGTCGTTTCCTGCCGCCAAAGGAATGAAATACGGCGAATGCAGGCATACGACACTAACGCGAATGTGTGACCCGGGGCACATCGCCCGGCGGGGGGTGCAGTGCGCGCAAGGTTTGCACGCTGTGCAAGAATCACGCTCGTGACCGTCTCAGACCCGCAGCCGAGCGCCCCCGCAGAGGGGCTGCGCGCGCGCAGGCGCCGCCAGACGCGCGCCGAGCTGCACGCGGCCACGGTCCGGCTGGCGCGCGAGCACGGCTTCGCGCAGGTCACGGTCGAGATGATCAGCAAGGAGGTCGGCGTCTCACCGCGGACCTTCTTCAACTACTTCCCCAGCAAGGAAGCCGCCCTCTTCGCTCTGTTCGGCACCGTGCCGCCCGCTCTGGCGGACCGGTTCGCCGAGGGGGAGGGGAGCGGGACCGACGCCGTGCTGCGCGACCTCGGCGACATTCTCGCCGACCACCTCCAGGAAGCGGCTCCCGAGCCGCAGGAACTGGAGGACTCGCTGCGCATCGCGGAAGGCGTGCCCTCGGTCCTGGCCACGTTCCTCGCCCAGTGCGAGGCGGTCGAACGGGACCTCGCCGGACTCATCGCCCGGCGCACCGGCACCCCGCCCGACGGCGAGGCGGCCGAACTGCTCGCGGGCGTCGCCATGGCGACGGTGCGCAGCGGGATCAAGCGCTGGCACCAGTCGGGCGCGCACGCCGACGAAGGCGAAGGACCCGCCGAGCGCGTACGCGAGTCCTTCGACTCGCTGCGCACGCTGCTGGGACCGGCCGCCGTGCAGTAGGCGCGCCACCCGTGTGACCACCTCCCCCTCGCGGTCACCCACGGATCTCCCCTCTCCCCGAAGCTTCTCCCAGAAGCGGCACCACTGAAGCACCCCGTACGCGGCAACCGCTCTCCCCGCCGCAGGGTCAGCCCTGTTCCACTCCACTCGCACACCACATCGGAGAACACCGCAATGACGCACGCCCCCGCTTCCGAGGGCATCGACTCCGGCCCGGACCCGGCCAAGGGGATCGACGGGAACGCAGAGATCGAAGAGGGCACTGTCAAGCCGCACAACTTCGGCCTGATCTTCGCCGCGCTGATGCTGACCATGCTGCTCGGCGCGCTCGACCAGACCATCGTCTCGACCGCCCTGCCGACCATCGTCGGCGAGCTCAACGGCATCGAGCACATGGCCTGGATCACCACCGCGTACATCCTCGCCGCCACCATCGGCATGCCGGTCTACGGCAAGCTCGGCGACCTCATGGGCCGCAAGAACATCTTTCTCGCGGGCATAGCCCTGTTCCTGGTGGGCTCGGTGGTCTGCGGACTCGCCCCGAACATGGGCACGTTGATCGCAGGGCGCGCCCTCCAGGGCCTCGGCGGCGGTGGCCTCATGATCACCTCGCAGGCGATCATCGCCGACCTGGTGCCGCCGCGTGAGCGCGCCAAGTACATGGCCCCCATGGGCGCCGTGTTCGGTCTCTCCTCCGTCGTCGGGCCGCTGCTCGGCGGCTGGTTCACCGACGAGCACTCCTGGCGCTGGGCGTTCTGGATCAACCTGCCGCTCGGCGTCCTCGCGTTCTTCGTCGCCGTCGTCGCGATCAAGCTGCCGCGGAAGGCCGTCAAGGTCACGCTCGACTACCTCGGCACCGCGCTGATGGCCGCGGCCGTCACCTGCACCGTGCTCTTCGCGAGCTGGGGCGGCACGCAGTACGAGTGGTCCGACCCGCTGGTGATCGGCCTCGGCATCGGGGCGGTCGTCGCCTGGGTGCTGTTCTTCTTCGCGGAGAAGCGCGCCGATGAGCCGGTGATCCCGCTGCACCTGTTCCGCAGCCCGATCTTCAACGTCGCCACGCTGCTCGGCATGATCGTCATCGGTCTCGGCATGTTCGCGATCGTCGGCTACATGCCCACCTACCTTCAGATGGTCTACGGCAAGTCGGCCACCGAGTCCGGACTGCTGCTGATCCCCATGGTCGTCGGCATCATGGGCACCGCCCTGCCGTCCGGCGCGATCATGTCCAAGACCGGCAAGTACAAGGTCTATCCGATCGCCGGTACCGCGATCATCATGCTCACCGCGTACCTGATGTCGACGCTCGACGTGTCCGACCCGGTCTGGCTGGTGTGCGTGTACGTCGGTCTCGCGGGCGCGGGCGTCGGCCTGATGATGCAGACCCTCGTGCTGGCCGTGCAGAACGACTTCCCGGCCTCGGAGGTCGGCACCGCCACCTCCGCGAACAACTTCTTCCGGGAGATCGGCGCCACGCTCGGCGTCGCCGTCGTCGGCGCCGTGTTCGCCAGCCGCCTCACCGACAAGCTCGCCGCCGGCATCCCCGCGGAGGCCGCGGCCAAGGTCGGCGACAGCGACTCGCTGACCCCGGCGCTGGTCCGCGCGCTCCCTGCCGACCTGCGGGACACGGTCGTCAACTCCTACCAGGAAGCGCTCGTCCCGATCTTCCTGTACCTGCTGCCCGTCTTCGCGGTCGGCCTGGTCCTCGCCTTCGTCCTGAAGGAGAAGCCGCTCGCCGACAACGCCGACTGGCACGCGGAGAACTCGGAGAACGCGGGTCCCGCGGCGGACAAGGAGCCGGAGCCGGTCGGCTGACCTCCGTCCCCGTCCCGTACGACAGGTGCCCCCGCCGCGCTTTCCGGAGCGCGACGGGGGCACCTGTCGCATCAGTCGGCGTCCAGCCACACCCCGTCCCGCATCAGGTCACGGCCCGCCAGCTCGTTCGCCTCGCGCCAGGCCTGGATGCGGACGGGCCGGATACGGAAGTACACGTACGGGCCGTCCGCCGCACGCGGATCGAACCCGGCAGCCGCCGCGAACGCGTCCGCGAACTCGTCGGAGACCTCGGCGTCCGGCAGCGCCTCGCAGCGCCCGGCGATGTGCACGACGTCCCGCGTCGGCCCGATGCCGAGGTGCACCTGTCCGCTCGCCACGAGGTTGCGCGCCACCGGATTGGTGGCCCGCGTCGACACGTACAGGCACTCGTCCCGCCACAGGAACGACAGCGGCATCAGGTACGGCGCGCCGCCCTCGGGCCCGGCCGTCGCGACCCACGCGTCGACCTCCCGCGCCAGGCGGTCGAGGGTGTCCTGCTTGCGCTGCTTCGCGGAACGGGCGGGCGCGGTGTGCGGCATGCGATTCTCCTTCACGGCGAACAAACGAATAGGGGTGGCGCACTGTCATGACACGTCATCACGGAGGAATGTGACAGATGGCCGTCACCGTGCTCGATGTCGAGGTCGACCTTGAGGGTGCCCGCCCCTGCGCCGCCGCGGACGCCCGGCCTCCCGCGGCCAGTCCTCGGGCGGCGCCGAGTAGCACCTGACGGTCACCAACTCGCCCGGCCCCCACTCCTGTTGGCCCTGCGCGAGGAAGCGCCACCCGAGCCGTTCGTACAGCGCGATCGCGGCGGAGTCGGTGGCGACGACGTCGAGCACGGCCAGGGCGCCGTGCCGACGGGCCTCGCGTGCGGCCCGGCCCAGGAGCGCCGCGCCGAGCCGGTGACCGCGCGCGGACGGCGCCACGAACAGCCGCCCCACGACGGCGACAGGTGTGTCCGCAGGGGCGAGGGTGGGTGCGACGTCGCCCGGGTCGGGCCGGGTCAGCAGGACGTGCCCGACGACGCGCTCGCCGTGGCATCCGACCCACGCGCCCACGACGTCGCCGCCACGCAGCCAACCCACGGGATCCTGCGGCCAGTTGGTCGGATAGCCGTCCGCGTGGTGCACGGCCCGCAGGGCTTCGGCGCAGGCGGCCAGATCACCGCTCCGCCGCGCCCTGACCCACGTATCCCCGCTCACACCCGCACACCCGTCTCGCCGCCCGTCCCGTCGAGGGCATCGAACCACACACCCCGAATGCGCTTGTCCGGTATCCACGGCCCGATTAGCGTGCCGCCGTGGATCACTTCTCGCGTTCGGCGGATCTCTTCTCGCGCTCATGGGCCGCGCTGCGCACGGCGGTCGCCGACCTCCCGGAGCAGGCCTTCGAGCAGCCATCGGGCTGCACCGGCTGGCTGGTGCGCGACCTGGTGTGTCACCTGGTCATCGACGCGCAGGACGTGCTGATCACCCTCGTCACCCCCGCGTCGGCGGAACCGACCGTCGACGCGGTGACGTACTGGCAGGTGAGCGACGAGCCGCCGACCGGCGATGACCCGCTCGACGCTCTGACCGTCCGCCTCGCCGCCGCCTATCAGGACCCGGCGCTGCTCACGTTCCACCTCGACGACGTCGGGTCCGCGGCGGGGCGTGCCGCAGGGCTCGCCGACCCGGATGCCCTGGTGGGCACGCAGGAGCAGGTCCTCACGGTGGGCGACTACCTCACCGCGTACGTCCTGGAGTGGACCCTGCACCACCTCGACCTGATCGCCCACCTCCCGGACGTGCCGGGGCCGCCCGCGGAGGGCCTGGCACGGGCGCGGGCGCTCCTGGAGGGAATCGCCGGCGCCGCGTTCCCCGCGTCGTGGGGCGACACGGACGTGCTGCTCGTCGGAACGGGGCGCCGACCTGCGACGGAGCGGGAGAAGGGCGAACTCGGCGCGGCGGCGCGGAAGTTGCCGCTCGTGATCGGCTGACCGGGCGGCGCGGTACGCCACCGGGTCCGAGTCTTGAACCCGCCGCGCTCGTTCCTGCACGGACCTTGTCGAAGTCCTTGACGCCTCGACCCCCCGGCGCTTAACTCACGTCCTAAATTAAGTCCTGACCGCGTTCAGTTCCTGAACGCGTCGGACCACCCTCCGGACAAGGGACGCCTGGAGCCATGAGCAGAATCCAAGCCGCCTGTGCCTGTGCCGTCACGATCTCGCTCGCCCTCGCCGCGACCGCCTGCGGCGGCGGCTCGCCGACCGGTGGCGGATCCGACGACTCCCCGAAGACCCTCACGTACTGGGCCTCGAACCAGGGCGCCAGCGTCGAGGTCGACAAGAAGGTCCTCCAGCCGGAACTCGACAAGTTCGAGAAGCGGACCGGGATCAAGGTCAAGCTGGAGGTCGTTCCCTGGTCCAGCCTCCTCGACCGGATCCTCACCGCGACGACCTCGGGCCAGGGCCCGGACGTCCTCAACATCGGCAACACCTGGAGCGCCTCGCTGCAGGCCGGCGGCGCCCTGCTGCCCTGGGACGCCAAGAACTTCGCCAAGATCGGCGGCAAGGACCGGTTCGTCGCCTCCGCGCTCGGGTCCGCGGGCGCGCAGGGCAAGGACCCGGCAGCGGTGCCGCTGTACTCCATGGCGTACGCGCTCTACTACAACAAGCAGATGTTCAAGGACGCCGGGATAGCGAAGCCCCCGGCGACCTGGGACGAGGTCGTCGCCGCCGGCAAGAAGATCTCCAAGGGCGGCAAGTGGGGCATCGGCGCCGAGGGTTCGAACCTGTCCAACAACATCCACCAGGTCTTCGTCCTCGCCAAGCAGCACGGAGCCGACTGGTTCACCGCCGACGGCAAACCCGACTTCACCTCGGCCGGAGCGGTCGCGGGCGTGAAGCAGTACGTCGACCTCATGGCCAAGGACAAGATCATCGCGCCGGGCAACGCCGAGTACGCGCAGAACCAGTCCCTGAGCGACTTCTCCAAGGACAAGACGGCGATGGTGCTGTGGCAGACCGCCTCCGCCACCTTCAAGACGCAGGGCATGAAGGAGGACGAGTGGGGCGTGGTGCCCGCGCCCGTCCAGTCCGGCGCACCGGGCCGGGGCCGCAGCACCAACTCCATGGTCGCGGGCATCAACATGGCCGTCTTCAAGGACACCGACAACCTCGACGGCTCCCGGCAGTTCGTGAAGTTCATGACCAGCGACCCCGAGCAGAAGATCCTCAACAAGGCCTACGGGTCCATCCCGCCGGTCAAGTCCGCGCAGAACGACCCCGCGTTCAACGTCCCGGCCGTCGCCACGCTCAAGCAGACCATCGCCACGAGCGCGGCGCCGCTGCCCCAGGTCGCCGACGAGTCCCAGTTCGAGACCGCCGTCGGCACGGCCGTGAAGGAACTCTTCGCGGACGCCGCCGCGGGCCGGGCCGTCACCACCGCCACCGTCAAGGCCAAGCTCGCCAAGGCCCAGCAGCAGATGCCGAGCAAGTGAGTACCCGGACCATGACGACCACGACCGCCGAACGGCCCGCTGAGGAGGCCGTCGGCACCAAGTCCCCCCGGGCGGCGGGCGGCCGGGGCCGCCGCCCGGGACGGATCCGCCGCATCGCCCTGCCCTACCTCCTGCTCCTGCCCGCCCTGGTGCTCGAACTCCTCGTCCACCTCGTGCCCATGGCCATGGGCATCCTGATGAGCTTCAAGCAGCTCACCCGCCTCTTCCTGCGCGACTGGACCACCGCCCCCTGGAGCGGCCTCGACAACTTCAAGGTGGCCGTCGACTTCGACGGCGCCATCGGCGAAGGGCTCCTCAAGTCCTTCCTCACCACCTGCCTGTTCACCGTCGCCTCGGTCGCCCTCTGCTGGGCGATCGGCACGGCGGCCGCGGTCTTCATGCAGGAGGCCTTCAAGGGGCGCGGCCTCCTGCGCGCCCTGTTCCTCGTCCCGTACGCGCTGCCCGTGTACGCCGCCGTCATCACCTGGGTGTTCCTGTTCCAGCACGACAACGGCCTGGTCAACCACGTGCTGCACGACCAGCTCGGCCTCACCGACAAGCCGTCGTTCTGGCTGATCGGCGACAACAGCTTCGTCGCGCTGCTCACCGTCTCCGTGTGGAAGGGCTGGCCGTTCGCCTTCCTCATCGTGATGGCCGGGCTGCAGAACATCCCTAAGGACCTGTACGAGGCCGCCGCCCTCGACGGCGCAGGGCTGTGGCAGCAACTGCGCCGCATCACACTGCCCTCACTGCGCCCCGTCAACCAGGTCCTCGTCCTCGTCCTGTTCCTCTGGACGTTCAACGACTTCAACACGCCGTACGTGATGTTCGGCAAGGCGGCACCCGAGGCCGCCGACCTGATCTCGGTCCACATCTACCAAGCCTCGTTCGTCACCTGGGACTTCGGCACCGGCTCCGCGATGTCCGTCCTGTTGCTGCTGTTCCTGCTCGTCGTGACGGGCGTGTACCTGGTGCTCACGTCCAGGGGGAGGAAGACCGCCGATGTCTGACACACAGCCGGTGCGGGTGCGGTTCAGGTCGCCGACGGCGCCGCCGCGCTCCTTCCTCTGGGCCCGCCGGATCTTCCTCACCCTGCTCACCGGCTTCGTGCTGCTGCCCGTCTACGTGATGGTGTCCAGCTCGCTCAAGCCGCTCCAGGACGTGCAGGGCGCCTTCCACTGGATCCCGAGCAGCCTCACGATCCGCCCCTACATCGACATCTGGTCGACGGTCCCGCTGGCCCGCTACTTCATGAACTCCCTTGTCGTGGCGGGCACGGCGACCGTCTGCTCGGTGATCGTCGCGGTCTTCGCCGCGTACGCCGTCAGCCGCTACCGCTTCCGCGGCAAGCGCGTCTTCACGGTGACGGTGCTGTCGACGCAGATGTTCCCCGGCATCCTCTTCCTGCTTCCGCTGTTCCTGATCTACGTCAACATCGGCAACGCCACCGGCATCGCCCTGTTCGGCTCGCGCGGCGGGCTGATCCTCACGTACATGACGTTCACGCTGCCGTTCTCGATCTGGATGCTCATCGGGTACTTCGAGTCGGTGCCGCGCGACCTCGACGAGGCGGCCCTCGTCGACGGCTGCGGGCCGCTCGGCGCGCTCTTCCGGATCATCGTTCCCGCCGCCATCCCCGGCATCGTGGCCGTCGCCGTCTACGCGTTCATGACCGCGTGGGGCGAGGTCCTCTTCGCCTCCGTCATGACCAACGACACCACCCGCACGCTCTCCGTCGGCCTCGGCGCCTACGCCAACCTCAACGACGTGTACTGGAACCAGATCATGGCGGCCTCGCTCGTCGTGAGCGTGCCCGTCGTGGCCGGCTTCCTGCTGCTCCAGCGCTACCTCGTGACCGGACTGACCGCGGGCGCCGTCAAGTGACCGCCACTGAAAGGAATTTCGTGTCCGACCCCCACCCCACTGTTGATGTCTCCGCCTTCCCGCACGACTTTCTGTGGGGCACCGCCACATCGGCGTACCAGATAGAAGGAGCCGTCGCCGAGGACGGCCGCACGCCCTCCATCTGGGACACTTTCGCGCACACACCCGGGAGGATCGACGGCGGCGACGACGGTGACATCGCCTGCGACCACTACCACCGGTGGCGCGAGGACATCGGCCTGATGCGCCAACTCGGCACCAACGCCTACCGGTTGTCCGTCGCCTGGCCGCGCATCGTCCCCGGCGGGTCGGGTCCCGTGAACCCCAAGGGGCTCGCCTTCTACGACGAGTTGATCGATGCGCTGCTCGCCGCGGACATCACCCCGTCCGTCACCCTCTACCACTGGGACCTGCCGCAGGCGCTCCAGGACCGCGGCGGCTGGCCGGTGCGGGAGACCGCCGAGCACTTCGCCGCGTACGCCGCCGTGGTCGCGGAGCGCCTCGGGGACCGGGTGAAGCACTGGACGCCGCTGAACGAACCGCTGTGCTCGGCGTGGATCGGCCACCTCGAAGGCCGGATGGCCCCCGGGCTCACCGACCTCACGGCCGCCGTCCGCGCCTCCTACCACCTGCTCCTCGGCCACGGCCTCGCCACCCGGGCGATCCGCGCCGCCGTGCCGGGCGCCGAGGTCGGCATCGTCAACAACCTCGCCCACGTCGAACCCGCCACCGAGCGTCCCGAGGACCACGCCGCCGCCCGCCGCATGGACGGCCACGCCAACCGCTGGTGGCTCGACCCGGTGCACGGCCGCGGCTTCCCGGCGGACATGCTGGAGGTCTACGGAGTCCAACTCCCGCAGAAGACGGGCGACATGGCGGCCATCGCCGAACCCCTCGACTGGCTCGGCCTGAACTACTACTTCCCCTCGGCCGTCGCCGACGACCCGTCGGGCCCGGCCCCGTACGCCGCAGCCGTGGCCCGCCCCGGCCTCCCGCGCACCGGCATGGACTGGGAGGTCGACGCCCACGGCATCGAGGCCCTGCTGCTCCGCCTCACCCACGACTACGGCGCCCGCAAGCTGTACGTCACCGAGAACGGCTCCGCGTACCCCGACGTCGTACGCCCCGACGGCACCGTCGACGACCCCGAGCGCGCGGCGTACCTGGAGCAGCACCTGGCGGCCTGCGCCCGCGCGATCCGCCAAGGCGCTCCGCTCGCCGGGTACTTCGCCTGGTCGCTGCTCGACAACTTCGAGTGGGCGTACGGCTACGACAAGAGGTTCGGCCTCGTCCACGTCGACTACGCGACGCAGAAGCGCACCATCAAGGGCAGCGGCCACCGCTACGCGGACCTCGTGCGCCGCCACGGCGCGCTGGCGCGGCGGGCCGCCTGAGGCCACCGGCTCAGCGGGGCCGGCCGGAAGCGGCCTCGCTGAGCCGGTCCAGTACATACGCGACATCGGGGTGCCCGGCCGTGCCCGCCCGGTACACCGCCCGTACGGTACGTCGCACGGGGGAGTGCAGCGGATGCAGGGAGACACCCTCCAGCATTGCGGGCAGGGCTAGTTGAGGAACCAGCGCCACGCCCGCACCCCGCGCCACCAGGGCCGTCAGGACCCCGAAGTCGCTCGCCCGCGCCACCGCGCGCGGCACGAACCCGGCGGCCCCGCAGGCCCGTTGGGTCATCTCGTGGCAGGCGGTGTCGGCGCCGGGCACCAGCCACGCCTCCTGCGCGAACGCGGCGAGGTCCGCCTTGTCGCCCGGCGCGAGCCCGTGCCGGTCCGCCGTGTCGGGATGCAGCGCCAACTCCACCGGCTCGTCGAAGAGATGACGCTGCTCGCAGCCCGGCGGCAGCGGCCGGGGGAGCAGGCTGTACGCGTGCGTGACCGCGACGTCGACCGCCCGCTGTCGCAGCGCCTCGTCGGCGGCGTCCGGCTCGTGCTCGACGAGGTGCAGCCGGGGCGCCTGCGCGCCCGGCTCCGGCCACACCAGAGGGAGCAGCACCCGCGCCGCCGACGGGAACGCGGCGATGCGCACCGCGCCCGGCCGCCCCTGCCGCAGCGCCGCCACATCGGCCTGCGCCGCGGCCAGATCCGCGAGCACCACCTGCGCGTGCTCCACGAGGAGACGCCCGGCGCCGGTGAGCCGCAGCGCCCGGCCGTGCTTCTCCAGGAGCGTGAGCCCTGTCTCCTTCTCCAGCGCCGCCAGCTGCTGCGAGACCGCGGGCCCCGTCAGATGCAGGGCCTCGGCCGTCGCCGCCACCGTGCCGTGCGTCGCGAACTCCGCGAGCAGCCGCAGCCGCCGCACCTCCAACACCAAAGCTCACCTTCTCAATAGGCGAAGAAAGAGTAACTGGACCTTTCTCATTCTACGGAGCAGGGTCGGGAGGGTGAAGTCCGTGACGTTCGACAAGACCTCCCTCGCCCTCGCGGCCACCGTGCTGCTGTGGGCCTCCGCCTTCCCGGCCATTCGCGTCGCCCTCGACGGGTACGGGCCCGCCGCGCTCTCCTTCGTGCGGCTCGCCTCCGCGTCGCTCGTGCTGCTCCTGGTGGCGCCGTTCCTCGGCGTGCGCAGGGCGCGCCGGGCCGATCTGCCGCGCATCCTCGTCGTCGGGGCCTGCGGCATGAGCGCGTACCAACTCCTGCTGAACTGGGGCGAGACGAGGGTGCCCGCCGGAACCGCGAGCCTGATCGTGGCGTCGGTGCCGGCGATCAGCGCGCTGCTCGCCGTCGCGTTCCTCGGGGAGCGGCCGACCTGGCACACGGTCGCGGGGTCCGCGACGGCGCTCGCCGGCTGCGCGCTGATCGCCCTCGCGGGCGGGGAGGCCGGCTACACGGCCGCCGCCTGGGCCGTCATGGGCGCGGCCGTCGTGCAGGCCGTCTACCACTTCGCCATCAAGCCGCTGCTGCGGCACTGCACGGGTCTTGAGGTCGCCTGCTACGCGATGTGGGCAGGCACGGCGCTGCTGCTCCCGCTGGCGCCGGGCGCGCTCGGCGAGCTGGTCCGGGCCCCGGCCGATGCCACCGTCGCCGCGCTCTACCTGGGGCTGCTGCCGTCGGCCGCCGGATTCGTGGTGTGGGGTTACGCGGTGGCCCGGCTGACCGTGACCGCGGCGACCGCCGCGCTGTACCTCGCACCGGGCGTGGCCCTGGTGGTCGCTTACCTGTGGCTCGGGGAGACGCCGACGCCCGTGGAGGTCGTCGGCGGGATCGTGGCGCTCGCGGGAGTCGTTCTCCTCGGACGTACCGCACCGCGGAAGCGCGGCGCACCGAAACGGTGCGCCGCGCCCACGGACGATGTCACGCCAGCGACAGGAACAGCTTCTCCAGCTCGTCCTCGCTGAGCGGCGGCTGTTCGCCGTCCGCCGCGTTCATGCAGTCCCGCATGCCGGAGGCGATGATCTTGAACCCGGCCCGGTCCAACGCGCGGGAAACGGCGGCCAGTTGGGTGACCACGTCCTTGCAGTCGCGGCCCGCCTCGATCATCGCGATGACGCCGGTCAGCTGTCCCTGCGCGCGGCGCAGCCGCTTCAGGACGGCGTCCATCGCCTCCGGGTTGCCCGTACCGCTCATGAGCGCAGGGCCTCGCGGGCGGTGTCGAGCGCGCCGGGCGCGGGCTGGTTGAAGGGAAGCTTGCCGAGCATCGCCGCCATGCCGCACGTGTTGCTCACGCCGGAGTAGACGAGGCCGGAGGCGATGCCCACGGCGAGCAGCCGGCCCTTGGGGGCGCGGCGGCCGAGCGCCAGGCCGAGCAGGACCAGCGAACCGGCCGCGAAGCGGACCTGGCGGTCCATCGCCCAGACGGCGCGCTCGGGACGCTCCGCGGTGTCGACCGGCAGCCCCTCGGCGGTCCAGGCCTGGGTGCCACCGTCGAGCCCGACGGCGTCGACGCCCGCCTCCGCGAGCTTCGCGCAGGCCGCGGCGGAGCGCTGCCCGGCCGCGCACACGACGACGATCCGGCGGCGCCCGGCCGCGTCACGCAGCTCGGGGAGCAACTCGTCGATGAGCTCCGCGGGCACGTTGAGGGCGCCGGGCACGTGCCCCGACGCGTACTCGGCCGGTGCGCGCACATCGAGGACGAGGGTGTCATCGGCGGCCCTGCCGTGCAGCTCGGCGGGGGCGAGGGTGGTGCTCATGTCTCTCCTGTCTCTCTGGTATACCCCGGAGGGTATCACCGCGTACCCCCGGAGGTATGTGGCCCGATCGTCCGGGCAAAGTCCCACCGAAAGCAGGACAAGAGATGTCGGGATTCCGGGACATGCTCGTGAGAGCGAGCCATTCGGCGACCACGCGAGCCACATGGCAATCACGCGAGACACCTGGAAACGAGCGGGAGACGACCTCATGCCTGACGAAATGTCTGACGAAATGTCTGACGAACACCCCCTGACCGGCAAGATCGCCCTGGTCGCGGGGGCCACCCGCGGTGCGGGCCGCGGCATCGCCGTCGAGCTCGGCGCGGCCGGCGCCACGGTCTACGTCACCGGCCGCAGCACCCGCGCCCGCCGCTCGGAGTACGACCGCCCGGAGACCATCGAGGACACCGCGGACCTCGTCACCGCCGCGGGCGGCCACGGCATCGCCGTCCCCACCGACCACCTCGAACAGGACCAGGTGCGCGCCCTCGTCGAGCGCATCGACCGCGAACAGGGCCGCCTGGACATCCTCGTCAACGACATCTGGGGCGGCGAGAACCTCTTCGAGTGGGAGACGCCCGTCTGGGAGCACGACCTCGACAACGGGCTCAGGCTGCACCGCCTGTCCGTCGAGACGCACGCCATCACCAGTCACTTCGCGCTGCCGCTGCTGCTGCGCAACCCCGGCGGCCTGGTCGTCGAGGTCACCGACGGCACGGCCGAGTACAACAGCACGAACTACCGGGTGTCCTTCTTCTACGACCTGGCCAAGAGCACCGTCCTGCGCATGGCGTTCGCCCTCGGCCACGAACTCGGCTCGCGCGGCGCCACCGCCGTCGCTCTCACTCCCGGCTGGATGCGCTCGGAGATCATGCTCGGCCACTACGACGTCACGGAGGAGAACTGGCACGACGCGGTGCGGGTCCAGCCGCACTTCGCCATCTCCGAGACGCCCCGCTACACCGGCCGCGCCGTCGCCGCGCTCGCCGCCGACCCGGACGTCGCCCGCTTCAACGGGACGTCCCAGTCCAGCGGCGGTCTCGCCAAGATCTACGGATTCACCGATCTCGACGGCAGCAGGCCCGACTCCTGGCGCTACCTCGTCGAGGTGCAGGACGCGGGCAAGCCCGCCGACGTCACGGGGTACCGCTGACGGCTGAGAGCGGTCGCTCAGTCCTCGTCGGGGTCGACGGGCCTGGCCGGCCAGATCGCGCTGCCGCCGCCGCGCCACTCGACGACGTCCGGGTCGTCGAGCGGCGCGTCCTCGAGCCCGGCACGCCGCAGGAACTCCACGACATCGGCCACGGAGCGGGCCAC
This sequence comes from Streptomyces endophyticus, assembly GCF_035798155.1. Lineage (NCBI taxonomy): Bacteria > Bacillati > Actinomycetota > Actinomycetes > Kitasatosporales > Streptomycetaceae > Streptomyces > Streptomyces endophyticus. The sequence continues at coordinate 56,786 of NZ_JAOZYC010000160.1, forward strand.
ACCCACGCTCTCGCCACGAATGGTGACCCGCCGCCCACCGGGCTGACCCACGTGCACGACAACTGGGGGAAAACCGTCGAGTCCGTCCATGCCCCTCAGCTTGGTGGCGGCGGGGGAGCGCCGCACCTCCAGGTCCCCGAGGCTTCTGACCTGCTCGCACGGTCTGAGAGAATCCACCCCATGACATCGGCCATCGTCCCAGGACAGGTCCTCGGCGATCTCCGCCCGCGCACCGCGACGCGGGAGCCGAGCCGCCCCTGACGCGTCTGCTCGCCCGTTCACCAACACCGGGCTCACTCCCGCTCCTCGCGAAGTGCGCTTCGTGCCCCGCACGTTCCACCACGAGGAGTTCCCACGGTGACCGTCCTGTCCTGGACCGACCCCGATACCGACACCACCCGCACCGCGCCCTGGCGCGCTCTGGGCGGCGGACGGCCGCCCCGGCGCGTCGTCGTCGCCGACGACCGGACCACCGCGCGGGAGGCCTACCGCCATGCCTGCGAAGGCACCGCGCTGCTGTGGCGCGGCGACTACCACGGAGCCCGGCAGCTGCTGAGCGCGCTCGGCCGCCGCGTCGACCGGGCACTGCCGCCCGTGGACGGCTTCCACGAGCACCGTAGGAACCGCTCCCACCGCGCCCGCATCCTCGGCATGCTCCTGATCGTCCTCGACGCCGATCAAGGTCTCGACCTGCGCCGCGCTCCCGACGTGCGCCGCGCGTGCGCCGAGGCGTACGGGCCCGCCCCCGGCACCCCCGGCGTCGTGCCGCTGCGCGAGCTGCTCGGCGTGCTCGGCGCGCACGAGTGGCGCCGCACCGGCGTGCCCGTGGCCGCGCTCGACGGCGCCCGCATCCACCCGCACTACGGAGTGTTCGCCCCGGTCAGGGGCGAGTACGTCGACCTGGTCGGCGAGGCGGAGCTGCCCCGCGGCGCGGTCGGCGGCGTCGCCTTCGACCTCGGCACCGGCACGGGGGTGCTCGCCGCCGTCCTCGCCAAGCGCGGCGTCGGCAGGGTCGTCGCCACGGACGCGGGACCGCGCGCCCTCGTCTGCGCCCGCGAGAACGTCGACCGGCTCGGTCTGGCGGACCGGATCGAGGTGAGCGACGCGGGGCTCTGGCCGGCGGACGGGCGCGCCGCGCTCGTCGTGTGCAACCCGCCGTGGCTGCCCGCACGCCCCACCTCACCCCTCGAAGAAGGCGTGTACGACCCCGACTCGCGCATGCTGCTCGGTTTCCTCGACGGGCTCACGGCCCGCCTCGAACCCGGCGGCGAGGGGTGGCTGATCCTCTCCGACCTGGCCGAACTCCTCGGGCTTCGCGACCGCGACCGGCTCACGGACGCATTCGCCGCCGCGGGCCTGCGCGTCGCCGACCGGCTCGATGTCCGGCCGAGCCACCCGCGTGTCCGCGACCGCACCGATCCGCTGCACGCCGCACGCGCGGCGGAGACGACGTCGCTGTGGCGATTGGTTCCGACGGGGGAGGCCGTCATGCGTACATGACGGTGAATCAGGCGTGGCAGGGTGGGACGAGGGGTGCAATGTGGGGTAAAGGGGTCAGGTCGCATCTGCCCGGCGACCACCCGATGATCGCCCGACATCCGCTCGACGGAGGTACTCCATGGCCCCTCAGCACCGTCTCCGCCGCCGCCACTCGGTGGCCGCGGCCGCCCTGCTGATCACCACGCTCGCGGGGGCAGCGCCCGCGGGGGCCGGGGCGGCGGAGGGAAGATCCGCTCCGGCCCTCGGCCAGGAGTCCGGCAAGGGCCGGGGGACCAATCTGCTCGTCGCGGGGCTCGACCGCCGCAAAGGGATGTCCCGCGAGGAGATCCAACGGCTGCACGTGGGCGGCCAGGAGTGCGGCTGCACCGACGTGCTGATGCTCGTGCACATCGCCGCCGACGGCCGCCGCCTCAGCGTCGTCTCCCTGCCCCGTGACTCCTTCGTCCGCTTCGCCCGGCACGATCACCCCGCGCACAGCGGAAAGATCAACGGGGCGTACGCCCACGGGGGCCGGGACCTGACCGTGCGTACGGTCGAGCGCGCCACCGGCCTGCGGATCGACCACTACATGGAGGCCGACTTCCGCGGGTTCGTGGCGGCCGTCGACGACCTCGGCGGTGCCGAGGTGTGCAGCGACACACCGCTGCGGGACGAGAACTCGGGACTCGAACTCGCCGCGGGGACCCACGGCGTCGACGGCACGCACGCCCTGCGCTACGTGCGTGCCCGGCACCTCAACCCGCCCGGCGACCTCGGACGCGTGCGCCGCCAACAGAAGCTGCTGCTCGGCATGTTGGCCCGGCTCTCCGACGCGAAGGTCTTCAAGGACCCGATGGCGACGGCCCGTACGGCCCGCGCGCTGATGTCACATGTGCGCACCGACGGCCACACGGACGTACGGACGCTCGCGTCCCTGGCGTGGAAGCTGCGCGGCCTCACGCCGCGGCAGACCGAGTTCGCCACCGTGCCCATCTCGAACTTCGACTACCGGGACCCCACGTGGGGCTCGTCGCTTCTGTGGGACGACAAGCGGGCCAAGCGGATGTTCGGGACGCTGCGCGCGGACCGGCCGCTGACGTCCGCGCGGAAGTCCGGCGGCCCCGTCCCGGTCGGCATGCCGCCGAAGGAGACCAAGGTGACGGTCGACGATCCGCGCGTCGCCGACGGGCTGCGCGAGAGCGGCTTCGACGTGACCGAGGCGCCCGCGCCGAGCAGCCGCCCGAGCGGGCCCACCGTCGTCACGTACGATCCCGAACGCGCCCGCTTCGCGCCCTCCCTGGCGGCCGCGCTCCCCGGCGCGAAGCTGAGGCCCGTGGCCGGATTCGGTCCCGTCTTCCGCGTCGCCGTCGGCGGTGACGATCGCGGTGTGACGCAAGTGACGTACGACCGCAGCATGGTGGAAGGGGCCCCGGTTACCGGAGACCGGTTGCGCTGCGGGCACCCTTCGGGAAAAAAGGGCTGAAAACCGACTGCTGCGGGGCTACTTGAGGTTCCGTGACGGCAGCGCGACGCTCCGTGTTGCGGTTACGGTTCTGCTGTGGTGATCAACGCGCAAGGCAACAACGAGGCACATTCCACCGAGCCGGGCACGGCGCTGCTCCTCGCGGCCGCGCCCGCCGGCAAGGTGGGCCTCATCGACGCGGTCTCCGTGCTGCCCACGCTCGCGGCGGTCCCGCCGGGCGTGCTCACCGGCACGGCGGCGGCGTCCGTCGTCGAACTCGCCGACCCGCTGGACCCGCAGGCCGTCCTCACCCGCCTGCGTACGGCGGCCGCGCAGCCCGGGCCGCTGCACCTGTACATCGCGGGTCAGCTCCACCTCGACCACCGTCAGCGCCTGTTGCACCTGGCCCTCGCGCGCACCACGCCGTCGACGCTGCGGTACACGGGGCTGCCGTGGCACTGGCTCACCGGTGAACTCACCCTGCGCCGACCGCACACCACGACCGTCGTGGTCGACCTCGTCGCCGACGCGGAGGCCTGGAAGCACGTCGGCGCGGGTGGCCTCGGCCTCGGCCACGGCACCAGCGTCTTCGGCCGGGTGCTGCCGCCCCCGCCCCGCCGCACCACCCTCACCCCGACCTACCTCCGCGCCTACGCGGACATCTGGCGCACGGGCGCCCGCCCCACCCCTCCCGACCTCCACGAGACGGCGGCGGCCCACGCGGGCCCGCCGGACGCGCTGTTCGTGGCGTTGGGTTCGGGGTACGTGGCCGCGGGGGCGCCCAGCGGCGGAAACGCACGCGCCGCGGGGGCGCCTGCGCCTGCGGCGGGGAGCGGTCCCCCGGCCGGCGAACCGGTCGGGCCCACGCCGACGGGGCGACCCGCCGCGGCGGAAGCGGCCCCCGCTGCCGC
>NZ_JAOZYC010000161.1:0-59204 GCF_035798155.1 Streptomyces endophyticus
CGCTGCCGCGCACCCCGGCCGCCGCGCACGCGGCGGGCGCGCCGTTCGCCGCGGCGGCGGCCCAGCACATTCCGCGGGCCCGCCCCTGGGCGGTCGAGGCGGCGGCGGGGCTCGACGCGGGCGTGAAGGTGTCGCTGCGGCTCGACCTGTCGCAGGCCGCCTTGTTCGACGGGTCCGATGGAGAGGCGGACGGCGACGGCGACGGCGACGGCGAGGGAGACGCGGGAGCTCGCCGCGCGGGCGCCGCCATCGTCCAGGTGCACAGCCTCGCCGACCCCACGCGGGTGGTCGACGCCGCCGGGCTGTGGGCGGGGGAGTCCGGTGAGCACTTCGGGCCGCGCGCCCGGATCGACGCGGTCCTCGCGGTGCGGCGTGCCGCGCTCGCCTGGCCGCCGCTCGGCCGTCTCCTGGAGCAGGACGTGCCGGACGTGCTGGCCCTGTCCGACAGCGAACTGACGGATCTGCTCGGGCCCGGCGCGGCGCGCCTCGCCAAGGCGGGCGTCACCCTGCACTGGCCGCGCGACATCGCCCGCTCCCTCACCGCGACCGCCGTGGTGCGCGTACAGGCCGCGCCCGGCTCGGCGACCGACGGGACGCCGTTCTTCGACAGTGAGGAACTGCTGAAGTTCAACTGGCAGGTGGCGCTCGACGGGGACCCGCTGACCGAGCGGGAGATGGACCTGCTCGCCGAGTCGCACCGCGCGGTGGTGCGGCTGCGCGACCAGTGGGTGGTCGTCGACCCCGACCTCGTCCGCAAGGCCCGCAAGCGGGAGTTGGGCCTGCTGGAGCCCGTCGACGCGCTGGCGGTCGCGCTGACCGGCGAGGCCGAGATCGACGGGGAGCGGGTCGCGGCCGTGCCCACAGGCCGCCTCGCCGAGCTGCGCGACCGGCTCACCCGGGGCATCGACACGGTCGAGCCGCCCGAGGGGCTGCACGCGACACTGCGCGACTACCAACTGCGGGGCCTGGCCTGGCTCGACCTCATGACCTCGCTCGGCCTCGGCGGCTGCCTCGCCGACGACATGGGCCTCGGCAAGACCGTCACGCTCATCGCGCTGCACCTGCGCCGCGCCCGGCCCGCGCCCACGCTCGTCGTCTGCCCGGCCTCGCTGCTGGGCAACTGGCAGCGGGAGATCGAGCGGTTCGCCCCCGGCGTCCCGGCGCGCCGCTTCCACGGCGTGGACCGCACCCTGACCGGCGTCGAGGGCGGCTTCGTCCTCACCACGTACGGCACCCTGCGCACCCGCGCCGCCGAACTCGCGGGACACACCTGGGGCATGGTCGTGGCGGACGAGGCGCAGCACGTGAAGAACCCCAACTCGGCGACGGCGAAGGCGCTGCGCACGATCGGGGCCCCCACGCGCGTGGCGCTCACCGGCACCCCGGTGGAGAACGACCTGTCGGAGCTGTGGGCCCTGCTCGACTGGACGACACCCGGGCTGCTCGGTCCGCTCAAGGCGTTCCGCGCCCGGCACGCGCGCGTGGTCGAGGGCGAGGTCCCGCTCCAGGGCCAGGGCGGGACGAACCCGGAGGCGATCGAGCGGCTGGCCCGCCTGGTGCGTCCGTTCATCCTGCGCCGTAAGAAGTCCGACCCCGGCATCGTCCCCGAACTGCCCCCGAAGACCGAGTCCGACCATCCCGCGCCGCTCACCCGCGAGCAGGTGTCGCTCTACGAGGCCGTGGTGCGCGAGTCGATGGCACAGATCGAGGAGGCCGAGGGCATCGGTCGGCGCGGCCTGATCATGAAGCTGCTCACGTCCCTGAAGCAGATCTGCAACCACCCGGCGCAGTACCTCAAGGAGGGCCAGGGCGACGGGTCCCGCCCGCGCCTGGCGGGCCGCTCCGGCAAACTCGCGCTCCTGGACGAGCTGTTGGACACGATCGTGGCCGAGGACGGCTCGGTCCTCGTCTTCACCCAGTACGTGTCCATGGCCAAGCTGCTCGCCACGCACCTGACCACCCGCGGCATCCCCAGCCAACTGCTGCACGGCGGCACCACGATCGTCGAGCGCGAGCGCATGGTCGACCGCTTCCAGTCCGGAGAGGCCCCCGTCTTCCTGCTCTCCCTGAAGGCGGCCGGCACCGGACTCAACCTCACGCGCGCGGGGCACGTGATCCACTTCGACCGCTGGTGGAACCCGGCGGTGGAGGAGCAGGCCACCGACCGTGCGTACCGCATCGGTCAGACCCAGCCCGTGCAGGTCCACCGGTTCATCTCCGAGGGCACGGTGGAGGACCGGATCGCCGAACTGCTGGCCACGAAGCGGGCGCTGGCGGACGCGGTGCTCGGCACCGGCGAGGCGGCGCTCACCGAGCTGACCGACCGGGAGCTCACGGACCTCGTGACGCTGCGCAGGGAGGCGACGCGATGAGCCCGACGCGCAGGCCCTCCAGGACGCACCGGCCCCACGTACCGGGCCGCGCGGGCGCCGACGAGCAGGCACGGGCCCGGCACCTGGACGCGCGCCGCACGTTCCCCCCGCTGCCGCCCCGGGCCGAACCGGGCGGCAGCTTCGCCCTCACCTGGTGGGGCAACGCCTGGGTGGACGCCCTGGAGGACTCAGCCCTCGACCAGGGCCGCCTCGCGCGTGGCCGCGCCTACGCGGACCGCGGTCACGTCGACGCGATCACGGTCACCCCGGGCCGCGTCGTCGCCTACGTGCACGGCTCGCGCCCCCGCCCCTACCGGGCCGAACTGCGCCTGCGGGAACTTCCGGACGACGCGTGGGACCGCTTCCTGGACACGGCCGCGGCCCGCCCCGAACACCTGGCGTCGCTCCTCGACAAGGACGTGCCGCACGCGCTGGCCGCGGCGGCCGACCTGCTGCCCACGGTCGACGAACTCACCCCCGAGTGCACCTGCCCGGACCGCGGCCACCCCTGCAAGCACACGGCGGCGCTCTGCTATCAGGCGGCGCGGATCCTCGACGAGGACCCGTTCGTCCTGTTCCTGTTGCGCGGCCGCGGCGAGCAGGAGCTGCTGCGGGCGCTGACCCGGCGCAGCTCGGTGCACGAGGCGGAGGAGCGTTCCAAGACGCGGGCCCCCGACCTCGAATCGCGCCCGGCGAAGGACGCGTACGCCACTGTGCGAGGCGGTCAACTGCCGCAGCTGCCACCGGAGTTCCCGCCCCCGCAGTATCCCGAGCGGCCGCCCTCCTACCCCCAGGCGCCGGACGCCCCCGACCCGCTCGCGCTCGACCTCCTCGCCACGGAGGCGGGGGTGCGTGCCCATGCGCTGCTCACCACCGGCGCCGACGCGATCGCCGCGCTCTCTCCGTGGCAGGACGCGGTTCGGCTCGCCGCGGCCCACCCCGGTTCGGGTCTCACGGCGGCGACCCGCGCCCTGTACGCCTCGCTGTCCCGCGGTACCGGCCGTACGCCCATCGATCTGGCGCGAGCCGTCGCGGCGTGGCGTCAGGGCGGGCTCGAAGGTCTTTCGGTGCTGGAGGAGGAGTGGGACCCGCCGGCGGGTCCCTTCGACCGTGCCCGCCCGGTCCTCCTGGCCACGGGGCACCCGGACTTCCGTCCCCACCGCAACCATCTGTCGACGGCCTCCGTCCAGCTCCGGCTGGGGCGGGACGGTTGGTGGTACGGGTATGAGTCCGAGCCGGGTCGCGAGGACTGGTGGCCCCGGGGGGAGCCGGGGCGGGATCCGGTGTCGGCGCTGGATTCGCTGCTGGGTGGGGGCTGAGCCCGGGACCCGGCGCCGTTCCTCCGGCCGCGGGGCTCCGCCCCGGACCCCGCTGCTCAATCGCCGCAGGGGCTTGATGGGAGCGACATGCCCCGGCCCGCGAAGAACTCCTCGAAGCGTGCCACTGGCAGGTCCGCCGTGCGCGTTGTCGTGTCCGTGCCCGAGGGGTTGTGGAAGTGGTAGCCGGAGCCGTCCGGTGTGCGGGCCGTGACGAGGACCAGGTGGCCGCCGCGGCCGGGGGCCGGCTCGTGCGGGCGGCGGATCGCGTAGTGCACGGAGGCGATGACCAGGCGGCCCGCGTCGAGCAGTTCGCCGATCTCGTCCGCGCGCAGGGTGCGGTGCACCGCCGCGTCGACGCCGTGCACCTCCCGTACGTACTCCACGGCGGGCGCGTAGATCATGCCGCGGATCTCGCCCTCGGCGTCCACCCGGTACGCACCGAACTTCAGCGCCCCGTCGCGCAGTTCGAAGAGCGAGGGAGCGCCGGGGCCGAGCGCCATGCGCAGGCATGTCGCCCCGCACAGATGCCCGCACCAGCGCGCGTAGTCCTCGACCGTCGCCGCGCCCGACTGGCGCCACGCGGGGTCCCGCGCCCGGTCGAACCGACCGGACACGATGGGTCCGACCAGGTCGGGGGACGCGAACTGCGTGTGGCTGGAGTGCCCACAGGCACCGCACGTCGTCGAAGTGATCACGTCACTGACGGTATCCGCTCAGGAAGCGCCCGATCCGGCTGATCGCGGCATCGAGGTCGTCGGCGTAGGGAAGCGTGAGGATGCGGAAGTGGTCCGGGTGCGGCCAGTTGAAGCCGGTGCCCTGGACGACCTGGATCTTCTCGCGCAGCAGCAGGTCGAGGACGAACTTCTCGTCGTCGACGATCTTGTGCACCTTGGGGTCGATGCGGGGGAAGGCGTACAGCGCGCCCTTGGGCTTCACGCAGCTGACGCCGGGGATCTCGTTCAGCTTCTCCCACGCCTTGTCGCGCTGCTCGAGGAGGCGGCCGCCGGGCGCGGTGAGTTCGCGGATCGACTGGCGGCCGCCGAGCGCGGCCTGGATGGCGTACTGGGCGGGCGCGTTCGGGCACAGGCGCATGGAGGCCAGCATGGTCAGGCCCTCCAGGTAGTTCTTCGCGTGCTGCCGCGGGCCCGTGACCACCATCCAGCCGGAGCGGAACCCGGCCACGCGGTACGTCTTCGACAGGCCGGAGAAGGTGAGGACGACGAGGTCGGGGGCGAGGGTGGCGGCGGTGTGGTGCACCGCGTCGTCGTAGAGGATCTGGTCGTAGATCTCGTCGGCGAACACCATCAGGCCGTGCCGGCGGGCGAGGTCGAGGATGCCCTCGATGATCTCCTTCGGATAGACCGCGCCGGTCGGGTTGTTGGGGTTGATGATGACGACCGCCTTCGTGCGGTCGGTGATCTTCGACTCCATGTCGGCGAGGTCCGGGTACCAGTCCGACTGCTCGTCGCAGAGATAGTGGACGGCCTTGCCGCCGGAGAGCGTGGTCACCGCGGTCCACAGCGGGAAGTCCGGGGCCGGGATGAGGACTTCGTCGCCGTCCTCCAGGAGCGCCTGGATCGCCATCGAGACCAGTTCGGACACGCCGTTGCCGAGGAAGACGTCGTCCACGCCGACGTCGAGGCCGAGCGCCTGGTAGCGCTGGGCGACGGCGCGGCGGGCGGAGAGGATGCCGCGCGAGTCCGTGTAGCCGTGCGCCTGCGGGAGCATCCGGATCATGTCCTGGACGATCTCCTCCGGCGCCTCGAAGCCGAACAGGGCCGGGTTGCCGGTGTTCAGGCGCAGCACGCTGTGGCCCGCCTCCTCCAGCGCGTTGGCGTGCTCGATGACCGGGCCGCGGATCTCGTAACAGACCTCGCTCAGCTTGCTCGACTGCCGGAACTCCATGCGCTTGCCCTCCAGGCGGACCAGGTGCCACTGTGCTGAACCGTTGTTGCTTGGTTTTACCAAGTAGGTGCTTGGAAAGTCCAACAACTTGAATAGACTGCGCGCCATGCCACGCCGAAGCTACGACCAGTACTGCGCCGTCGCCCGCGCGCTCGACGTCGTCGGGGACCGCTGGACGCTCCTCATCGCGCGCGAACTCCTCGCCGGGCCGCGCCGCTACACCGACCTGCACGCCGACCTGCCGGGTGTCAGCACGGACATGCTGGCCACGCGGCTCAAGGGCATGGAGCGGGACGGCCTTGCCGAGCGCCGTCGGCTCCCCGCGCCCGCGTCGGCGTACGTGTACGAACTCACCGAGCGGGGGCGTGGATTGCTGCCCGTGCTGCGGGCGCTGGGGGAGTGGGGTGCACCGGACCTCGCCGAGCGGCGGCCCACCGACGCGGTGCGGGCGCACTGGTTGGCGCTGCCGTTGTCGCGGCAGCTGGAGGAGTTGGGGGAGTCGGGCGCGGTGGAGGTCCGGGTCGACGAGGGGGTCTTCCACGTCAGGCTCGGCGGGGAGTTCGTATATCCCGTATATGGGGACGGGGTGTACCCGGACGGGGAGCCGGACGCGCGGCTGACCCTGGAGACCGAGGTGTGCGGCGAGGTCGCCCGCGGGGCGGTCGGTCTGGTCGAGGCGGTGCGCGGCGGTCGCGTCACGGTGACCGGGGAGGGTGCGCTGGCGAAGGCGCTGCGCGGCGGCACCTCCTGATACCTCTCCTCATAGGCGGTCCCGCGAGGAACGGCGGCAATGTCCGGACCGTCCCGAGGCGCGGCGTGACAAGAGTCGCAACATCATTCACGGTCACAGGACGCGCCAATTTGTGAAGGCCCCATGAACTCGGGCTCTACCAGTCGGTAACCCCTCTGAACCCCCCTGGTTCAGGCCAATTACCGCTCTGATCAGGCCGTCACATGCGTGTTAGCGTCCCGGTCGACCGGGGGGCCGATGTGAAGAGTGAGAGGGACCCGTCGCGAATATGGGGCACATGCACCACATGACAGGAGGCTGGATCACTCCGCTCTTGTCCTACGTGATGGCTGTCGTGGGATCCGCTCTGGGCCTGCGCTGCACCGCACGCGCCCAGGCCGCCGGGCAGAGATCCAAGCGCAACTGGCTGTTGACCGCGTCCGTCGCGATCGGCGCCGGAATCTGGACGATGCACTTCATCGCGATGCTCGGCTACGCCGTCGACGGCACCGCGATCCGTTACGACATCCCCCTCACCCTCCTGAGCCTTCTCGTGGCGATCCTGGTGGTCGGCGCCGGCATGTTCGTCGCGGGCTACGGCAAGTCCCGCGCACTCTCCGTCGTGCTCGGCGGACTCGGTACCGGGCTCGGCGTCGCCGCGATGCACTACATCGGCATGTCGGCGGTGCGGCTCAACGGGTCCCTCTCCTACGACCCCGTGCTCGTGGCCGTCTCCGTGGTGATCGCCGTCGTCGCCGCGTCCGCCGCGCTGTGGGCCGCGCTGTCCGTGCGCGGACCCGTGGTCGCCGCCGTCGCCGCCCTCGTGATGGGGCTCGCGGTGAGCAGCATGCACTACACCGGCATGGCCGCCGTGAAGGTCGGCGTGCACCCGGGAACCGCGCCGCTGTCGGGCGCCACCGCGACCGCGTTCATCCTGCCGCTGGCCGTCGTGCTCGGCTCGTTCCTCTTCCTCACCTGCGCCTTCGTCGCCCTGTCGCCGACGGCGGACGAGCGTGCGCGCAGCGAGGCCGCGGCCCGTCCGCTGGACGAGGTCGAACTGCCCGCCACGTAGGCGCGTTCCCCACCCCCCCCCACACCACTCAGGCCCGGCCGAGGAGCTGTCTCATGCCCGCGCGCTTTCCGCTGCCCGAACGGCTGCGCTCCAAATCGATCAGAGCCAAGGTCGTCACCCTGCTCACGGTCCCCGTCGTCTCCGTGATGGCGCTGTGGGGCCACGCCGCGGTGACCACGGCGTCCCAGATATCCGACAAGGAGCAGCTGAAAGAGGTGAACTCGGCGCTCGTCACGCCGATTTCGAGGTTCACCGTCGCCGTGCAGGGCGAGCGCGCGGCCGCCATGAAGTACCGCGCGGCCCACGACGCCACCACACGGCAGGACTTCACCGGGGCAACGGCCCGTACGGACAAGGCAGTTGACGCGCTCAACGCGGGACTTCGCTCCATCAGCACCGACCTCGCCGACCTCGACGCGGCGCTGCCCGAGCGCATCCAGAAGCTGAGGTTCAGCGCCGACTCGTTGTCCGGGCCGCGCCAGAAGGCCGGGGCGCCGGGCGGCACGGAGGCCATCGGCGGCTACGACACCGCGGTCCAGCGAGCCCTGTCCGTACGGGCCGGACTCGCCGCGGCCGACGGCGACACGGCCCGCACGCTGCTCCAACTCGCCCGCGCACGCGATGCGTTGAGCCGCCAGGACGCGCTGCTCGGCGCCGCGCACGCGGCCGGCGGGGAGCTGACGCCCGGCCAGTACCGCGAATTCGTGGGAGACGTGGCGGTGCAGCGCAGCCTCACCGAGGCCGCGCTGCCCGACCTGTCGGGCAGCGACGCCACCGCGTTCCGGGCCGCGCTCGGCACCGTCGGCGCCAAGGACCTGAGCCACGTGCAGGACATGGCCCTCGCCGCGGGCGCCCGCGGCGCCGCCGACGCGGTGCCCGCCGGGCGCTGGCAGTCGGATGCGCGGGCCACCCTGACCGCCCTGGACAAGGCCGAGTCCGGCGCCATCGACGAGGCGGCGGGCGCCGAGCCGTACTCCCTTTCCTCCCTGGGCAGTTCCGGCATCGCCGTGCTCCTCGGTCTGCTCGGCGTGATCGTGTCGCTGCTGCTCTCCGTACGGATCGGGCGCGGTCTCGTCGCCGACCTCACGGGGCTGCGCAACGCCGCGCTCGACATGGCGGCGACCCGGCTGCCCGCCTCCATGCGGCGCATCCACAACGGCGAGGACGTCGACCTCGACAAGGAGGCGCCGCTCGACGAGACGCCGCACAGCGACGAGGTCGGGCAGGTCGGCGCGGCCCTCACCACCGTGCAGCGCGCGGCGCTGCGCGCGGTCGCGGGCCGGGCCGCGGTCCTCACGGGGGTGTCCGGTGTGTATGTGTCGCTGGCCCGGCGCAGCCAGGTGCTGCTGCACCGCCAGCTCGAACTCCTCGACGCGATGGAGCGCCGCACGGAGGACCCCACCGACCTCGAGGACCTGTTCCGCATCGACCACTTGACGACGCGTATGCGGCGGCACGCCGAGTCGCTGCTCATCCTCTCCGGTTCGGCTCCGGGGCGCGCCTGGCGCAACCCGGTGCCGCTGATCGACGCGGTCCGTGCGGGCCTCGCCGAGACGCCGGACTTCGACCGGGTCCAGCTCCACGACATCCCCGAGCTCTCCCTCGCGGGCCCGGCCGTCGCCGACATCGCGCACCTCGTCGCCGAACTCGCCGAGAACGCCTCGTCGTTCTCGCCGCCGCACACGCCCGTGGTGGTCCGTGGTGAACCGGTCGGCGCGGGCGCCTGCCTGGAGATCGAGGACCGTGGCCTCGGCATGAGCGACGAGGCGCTGGCCGATGCCAACGCGCGGATCAACGCGGCCGACATCGACCTGCTCGATTCCCGCAAGCTCGGGCTCTTCGTGGTCAATCGGCTCTCGGAGCGGCAGCACCTGGAGGTCACGCTGCGGCGTTCGATCTACGGGGGCATCACCGCGGTCGTCTTCATCCCGCAGAACCTTCTGGAGGCGCCGCATCCGGGGTTGCGAGGGGACCGTCCTCCGCCCCGGGGCTCCGCCCCGGACCCCGCTGCTCAATCGCCGCAGGGGCTTGAAATGCAGCCGCCCACCCGCCATGAGGCGCCCACCCGCCTTGGGCAATCTGCCGCCTTGGGCGGCAGGGTGGGCAAGGCGGCACCCCGGACCAGCGCATCCGATGCGGGAGGCGTCGACCCCGGCATGGCGGAGAACCCGGTGCAGCGCACCCACAGCCAGGACGCCGACCCCGGCACGGAGGAGCTTCCGCGGCGTGTGCGGCAGGCCAACATCAGCCCCGAGTTGCGGGACGGCGCGCCCGCGCAGGGCGAAGGAGCGGGGGCCGGTGGACGGTCCCCGGAGGCCGCCCGCGCCACCATGACATCGCTGAGCTCGGGCCGCAGACGCGCCCGCGCCGCCCGCGACGCCCCGAACGACGGAGGACACCGATGACCCCGACGTACAACGTCACCGGCCTGGGCGGCGGCGACGGCGACGGCGAACACCGCATGGGCGTCGACTGGCTCCTCGACGAACTGGCGGCCCGCGTCATCGAGGTCCGGTACGTGGTCATGCTCTCCGGCGACGGCCTCTGCGTCGGCGCCTCCACCGGCCTCGGCCGCGACGAGTCCGAGCGCTTCTGCGCGATCGCCTCCGGCTTCCACTCCCTCGCCAAGGGCGCGGGCCGCCACTTCGACGCCGGCGGCGTCGTCCAGACGATGGTCGAACTCGAAGGCGGCTTCCTATTCGTGGTCGCCGCGGGCGAGGGCTCCTGCCTCGCCGTGTTCACCGACGGACACGCCGACATCGGCCTCGTCGCGTACGAGATGGCGCTGCTCGTGGACCGCGTGCGCGAACACCTCGGCGTACCGACCCGCTCGGACGGCGAGGCCTTGTGACGACGCCGCCACCCGGCCGCCGCCCCGACCGCATGGACGCCTGGTCCGACCGTTACGACGAGGACGCGGGCCCCTTGGTCCGGCTCTACGCCATGACCTCGGGCCGCGCCCGCACCGGCAACGGGGCGGAACGCATGGACCTCATGGCCATCGTCCGCCCCACCCGCACCAGGCCGGACGGACCGCTGCCACCCGAACAGCGCGAGCTGCTCGCCCTGTGCCTGCGCGGCCCGCGCCCGCTCGTCGACCTCGCCTCCGACTCCGGCCTCCCGCTGGGCGTCGTACGCGTCCTGCTCGGCGATCTGGCGGCGAAATCACTCGTCACCGTCGTGCCGCCGCGGGCCCCTGCCGCCGATCCCGCCACGGGCGAACCCGCCGGCTACGCCCGTCCCGACGCCCACCTCCTCCGAGAAGTGATCAATGGACTTCGCGCACTCTGACCCGACCGCCCGCGCCGACTTCACGGCCCTGAAGGTGCTGATCGCGGGCGGCTTCGGGGCCGGCAAGACCACGATGGTGGAGTCCGTCAGCGAGATCCGTCCGCTGCGCACCGAGGAGGACCTCACGGTCGCCTCGCGCGGCGTGGACCACCTCGACGGCGTCACCACCAAGTCGACGACGACCGTGGCCATGGACTTCGGCCGCATCACGCTGCGCGAGAACCTCGCGCTGTATCTGTTCGGCACGCCGGGCCAGGACCGGTTCTGGTTCCTGTGGGACGAACTGGCGACGGGGTGCCTGGGCGCGGTCGTCCTCGCGGACACCCGCCGCCTCGCCGACTGCTTCCCCGCGGTCGACTACTTCGAGAGCCGCGCCATCCCGTTCATCGTCGCGGTGAACTGCTTCGACGGCGTACGTTCCCACTCCTCGGAAGCGGTCTCCCGCGCGCTCGACCTCGGCCCGGACACCACGGTGCTGCTGTGCGACGCCCGTGACCGCGAGTCCGGCAAGGAAACGCTGATCTCACTGCTCGAACAGGTCCTGCGCCGGGACGCGTGACCGCCCGTATTAGCCTGACCCGGTGCCCAGGCTCAGAGAAATCACCGCGACCCGCTATGTGAACCCGCTGCGCACCGGCGGCTCCGTACCCGGTGTGGTCGAGGCGGACGACCTGGGCACGTACGTGCTCAAGTTCACCGGGTCCGCGCAGGGCGTGAAGGCGCTCGTCGCGGAGATCGTCGTGGGCGAGCTGGCGCGCGCGTTCGGGCTGCGCTTCCCGGAGTTGGTGCTCGCGCACTTCGATCCGGCGCTCGGTGCGGACGAGCCGCACCAGGAGGTCAAGGAGCTCCTTGAGGCGAGTGCGGGTCTCAACCTCGGCATGGACTTCCTGCCGGGCGCGGCGGACTTCACTCCGGAGATCGCGGAGTCCTTCCCCGTCGACCCGCTGGAGGCGGGCCGCATCGTCTGGCTCGACGCGCTCACCGTCAACGTGGACCGCACGGTGCACAGTTCGAACCTCATGGTGTGGCCCACGCTCGGCGTCGCCCCGCCGAAGCTGTGGCTGATCGACCACGGCGCGGCGCTCGTCTTCCACCACCGCTGGGACGGCGCGGACCCGGCGAAGGCGTACGACTTCCGGCATCACGCGCTCGGTGGGTACGGCCCCGACACGCGCGGGGCCGACGCGGAACTCGCGCCCAAGGTCACCGAGGACCTGCTGCGCGAGATCCTCTCCCTGGTCCCGGACGCGTGGCTCACGGACTTCGCCACACCGGACGAGGCGCGGGACGCCTACGTCACGTACCTCCTGGCCCGCGCCCGCACCTCCGCCTCCTGGCTGCCCACGGACTTCCCGTCCCGCGACGAACTGGCGGCGGCGGACGCGAAGCGCGCGGCCGCGACGGAGCGGGGCCGCCCGGCGTGGCTGAAGCGCGTCCCCGACCTCCATGGAAAGCCCCCGGCGGAACAGGACTGGTCGCGCCACGTGGGCTGACGCCGCGCCCACCACGCGCAAGGGGCCCGGCGCCATCCCGGCGCCGGACCCCACACACACCGCGAAACGTCAGCCGAGCTGCTCGTACGCCGGCAGCGTCAGGAAGTCCGCGTAGTCCGCGTCCAGGGAGACCTGGAGGAGGAGGTCGTGGGCCTGCTGCCACTTGCCGGCGGCGAACGCCTCGTCGCCGACCTCGGCCTTGATGTTCGCCAGCTCCTCCGCGGCGACCTTGCGGGCCAGCTCGGCGGTGACGGGCTCACCGTTGTCGAGGATGACGCCCGCGTTGATCCACTGCCAGATCTGGGAGCGGGAGATCTCCGCCGTCGCCGCGTCCTCCATGAGGTTGAAGATCGCGACGGCGCCGAGGCCGCGCAGCCAGGCCTCGATGTAGCGGATGCCGACCTGGACGGCGTTGACCAGACCGTCGTAGGTGGGCTTCGCGTCGAGGGAGTCGATGGCGATCAGGTCGCCGGCGGCCACCGAGACGTCCTCGCGCAGGCGGTCCTTCTGGTTCGGCTTCTCGCCGAGGACCTTGTCGAAGGACTCCATGGCGATCGGGACGAGGTCCGGGTGCGCGACCCAGGAGCCGTCGAAGCCGTCGCCGGCCTCGCGGTCCTTGTCGTCGCGGACCTTCGCGAAGGCCACCTTGTTGACCTCGGCGTCGCGCCGCGAGGGGATGAAGGCCGCCATGCCGCCGATGGCGTGCGCGCCGCGCTTGTGGCAGGTGCGCACGAGCAGCTCGGTGTAGGCGCGCATGAACGGCGCCGTCATCGTCACCGCGTTGCGGTCCGGCAGGACGAACTTCTGCCCGCCGTCACGGAAGTTCTTGACGATGGAGAAGAGGTAGTCCCAGCGACCGGCGTTCAGGCCGGAGGCGTGGTCCCTGAGCTCGTAGAGGATCTCCTCCATCTCGTACGCGGCCGTGATCGTCTCGATCAGGACGGTGGCGCGCACGGTGCCCTGCGGGATGCCGACGTAGTCCTGCGCGAAGACGAAGATCTCGTTCCAGAGGCGGGCCTCCAGGTGCGACTCCGTCTTCGGGAGGTAGAAGTACGGGCCCTTGCCGAGCTCGATCAGCTTCTTCGCGTTGTGGAAGAAGTAGAGGCCGAAGTCGACGAGCGCGCCGGGGACGGCCTTCCCGTTCTCGTCGACCAGGTGACGCTCGTTCAGGTGCCAGCCGCGCGGGCGCATGACGACCGTGGCGAGCTCGTCGGCGGACTTCAGCGCGTACGACTTGCCGGAGCGCTCGTCCGTGAAGTCGATGGCGCGGTTGTAGGCGTTGGTGAGGTTCAGCTGGCCGCCGATGACGTTCTCCCACGTCGGGGCGGAGGCGTCCTCGAAGTCGGCGAGCCAGATCTTCGCGCCGGAGTTGAGCGCGTTGATCGTCATCTTGCGGTCGGTCGGGCCGGTGATCTCGACGCGGCGGTCGTTCAGGGCGGCCGGGGCCTCGGCGACCTTCCAGGTGTCGTCCGCGCGGACGGCGGCGGTCTCCGGGAGGAAGTCGAGCGTGCAGGTGCGGGCGATCTCGGCGCGGCGCTCGGTGCGACGGGCGAGGAGCTCGTCACGCCGGGGCGTGAAAAGGCGGTGCAGCTCGGCCACGAAGGCGAGGGCCGCTTCGGTGAGCACCTCGCCCTGTCCGGGCAGGGTCTCGGCGTCGACGATGGCCAGCGGGGACGGCGCTGGTGCGGACATGTGGCTGTCACTTCCTTCAGCGAGCGAACGGCGCCTGCGGCACTGGGTGCCGGGGCCGCCTGGGTATGGCTGCTGGCCCCGTTTCGGGGGACCGGCCCTTCTCAACAGTGGATATTAGTTTCCTCATTGTGGAAGTTCAATGGTTTGTTGACGTCGAGATTCTCAGAGTCGACAGAACGTGGCTCTGCGTGCCACGCCCCGTTACTCAAGGTGTCCGAGATCCGCTTCCGTGTCGATGTCGTACGCCTCGGCGATGTCCCCGCACTCCACGAGTCGCATCGCGCCCGCGTGCTCCTTGAGGTACGCACGGGCCCCGCGGTCCCCCTTCGCGCTCGCCGCGATCCCCGCCCAGTGGTCCCGGCCGAACAGCACCGGATGCCCGCGCTCCCCGCCGTACGCGGCCGCCGCGAGCGAGGCGGGGGAGTCGTGGGCCGCGCGCACCCGCGCCACCGCCGCAGCGCCGATCCCCGGCTGGTCCACCAGGAGTACGAGCGCGGCTTCCGCCTCCGTGGCCGCGAGCGCTTCGAGCCCCGCCCGCAGTGAGGACCCCATGCCTTCCTCCCAGTCCGGGTTCTCGGTCACCTGGCACCCCTCCAGTGCGGCCTGCTCCCGTACGTCGCCGGCCGCCGCCCCGAGTACCACGTGCACGGGATCGCATCCCCCCGCGCGCAAGATGCGCACCGCGTGCTCCACGAGCGGCCGCCCGC
Source organism: Streptomyces endophyticus (assembly GCF_035798155.1). Taxonomy (NCBI): domain Bacteria; kingdom Bacillati; phylum Actinomycetota; class Actinomycetes; order Kitasatosporales; family Streptomycetaceae; genus Streptomyces; species Streptomyces endophyticus. The sequence continues at coordinate 14,582 of NZ_JAOZYC010000161.1, forward strand.
GGTGCTCAAGGAGCGCCTTGGGCCGGCCGCCGAGCCGCCGCCCGCCACCCGCGGCGAGCAGTAGCCCCGCCACCGCGTCTGTGCTCTTCGTCGTCATGCCCCTTGCATATCGCACACCGGGCGCGATCGAAGTCGTTCGGATTTTCACAGTTGCCTTGCGCAACGGACTGGCGAAACGCTTGCCCGTGGCGTTAACTGGGCGGCCACAAACCCGAGTTGGACGCCCGACCGACGCTCCGGCCGGGTTACGCGGTAGTAGGACTCGAGAAGTACCTGAGCAGGACAACACACGCACAAGGACGTGCGAGGGGGAGAGCTGTGTTGCGGAGCGTGGAGCAGAGGCTTGTGACCGGGAGCGACGAGGATCCGCGGGTGGACGAGCTGCGTACCGCCGTGTCCCGGCTGCGCAGGGAACTCGCCGCGCACCCGGTCGAGTTTCCCGACCGGGGGATCGCGGAGGACGAGCTGGCGGCGCTGGACGCGATGGCCGGCGGGGGCAGGCCCGAGGTGCCGAGGCTGCGCCGCTCGCTGTTGCTCGTGGCGGGGGCGGTCGGCTCGGTGAGCGCGCTGTCCGGGGCACTGACCCAGGTCAGGGGCGCGGTGGAACTGTTCGGAGGGCCGCCTACGCAGGGCTGAACGTTGCCTGCCCGGAAAAGTGTCGCAGTTACACGTATGACTGCGACACTTTTCCGGGCAGGCGCAGTGTTGCCGGCCGGAAAGGGCCCTACGCCACCCAGTGCGGCCGCCCCGGCTCCTCGCCCGCCCAGCCGAGCCCGCCGACCGCGTCGTCGATGGACGCCGCGATCCGCCGCACCGCCTCCTCGGCGACCTCGACCGGCTGGACGTACGGGACGCGCAGCCGGTGCTCGAACGTGCCGGGGTCCGCGCCGAACCGTGACCCGCCCTCGATCCGCACCCCGCGGCGCAGCGCGGCCCGCCCGAGCGCGGAGGCGATCGGCCGCCCCAGGTCCACCCAGAGGGAGAGCCCGCCGGGCGGCACCTGCCAGCGCCAGTCCGGGAATTCGCGGCCGAGCGCCTCGGCGAGCCGGTCGCGGCGCTCGCGCAGCACCGGGATCCGGCCGCGCAGAATGGCCTCCTCGCGCATCAGCAACCGGCCCGCCACCAACTGGTCCAGGACCGAGCCCGACATGTCCGCGGTGACCCGCAGCATCGTCAGCTCGGTGATCAGGCGGGTGCCCGCACGCACCCAGCCGACCCGGAGCCCGCTCCAGTGCCCCTTGCTCAACGAGCCGACGGTGACGATCTGTTCGCCCCCGCCGGGCGGGGCCAGGGAGGCGAACGGCGGCTCCGTCGCCCCGTCGAGCGCGATGTCCGCGATCGTCTCGTCGATGACCAGCCAGGTGCCGGTCGCCCGCGCGGCGGCGATGATCTGCCGCCGCTGCTCGCTCGGCATCAGCCGGCCCGTCGGGTTCTGGAAGTCGGGGATCAGATACGCGAGCCGGGGCGCCGACTGCCGCAGCGTCGCGCCGATCAGGTCCACGTCCCAGCCGTCCTCGGTGACCGGCACCGGCGCGGTGCGCATCCCCAACTGCCGGATCACCGACAGGGCGTTGGCGTACGACGGGTTCTCCACCAGGATCCGGTCGCCGGGCCTGCCGAGCAGGGTGAGGGTGAGCGACACGGCCTGCTGGGCGCCCGTCGTGACCAGGATCTGCTCGGGCAGCGTGGGCAGCCCGCGCCGCGTGTACCGCTCGGCGATCTGGGCGCGCAGCTCCGGTAGGCCGTACGGGTGGTAGCCGTTGGTCACCGCGTGCCGGGCGACGTCCGGGGCCGCGGCGGCGTACGCGGCCGACAGCTCGTCCTCCAGGAAGCCGGGCGCCGCGACCGCCAGGTCGATCACGTCGTCCCCCGCGGCGGGCGTGGCCACGACGGTCGGGCGCGCGCCCTCCGGCAGCTCGGTCCACGTCCCGGCGCCACGCCTGCTGCGCGCGTACCCGCTCTCGCGGAGCAGGTCGTACGCGGCCGTGACGGTGGCCCTGCTGACCCCGAGCGAGGCCGCGAACTCGCGCTCCGCGGGCAGCCGCGTGTGCAGCGCGATCCGCCCGTCGAGCAGCAGTGTCCGCACGCCCTGCGCGAGCGCGCGGTAGCCGGGGCGCTCCCCGGCCACACCGGTCACGAGCGTGCCGAGCCGCCTGCCGCCGAGCCCGCGCCCGCCGCCGTCCACGCTGCGGACCACCGTTCCGTCACCCATGCCACAACTCCGTGATTGGCCCTGCTGTCCAGGCCAATCAGCGTACAGAGTGGGCTCGATCGGTGAGCAGTGGCCTGGAGCAGGTCACGGCGTGCGTACGAGGAGGGGTGTCATGGACGGCGAGCGGGTCGGTGGTCGCGTGGTGGTCGGGGTCGGCGGTTCCCCGGCGAGCCTGGCCGCGTTGCGCTCGGCGGTCGCCGAGGCCCGGAGGTCCGACCGGCCCCTGGTGGCGGTGCTCGCGTGGGAGCCGCCGGAGGGCGAGGCCATGTACCGGCGGTGGCCGGACGCCGCGTGGGCCCGGCACTGGTACGAGGAGGCCCGCGCCCGGCTGGCGGCGGCGTTCGAGGAGGCGCTCGGCGGCCTGCCGCCCGACCTAGGTCCTGTATGGAGTTCTCCTGCCTGCCCGGATTGCCCGGGCACGCACGCTCGCGGCGTTGTCGTCGGTCTCCGACGCTCCGCGTCGACTCCCTCCTCCGCCTTGCGATCGCACGCACCAGGGCAATCCGGGCCGCGCTTCGCGCGACGACAGGAGAACTCCATACAGGACCTCGACGTGACGCTCCGCGCGGTGCGCTCCCGCCCGGGCCCTGCCCTGGTCGAACTCGCGGCGCGCCCCGACGACCTGCTGGTCATCGGCGTACGCCCCCGGAGCCTGCGCCGCGCCGCCCACCGCCACGTACGGCGGCACGCGGTGTGCCCGGTGCTCACGGTGCCGGTGCGGCCGCTGCAACGGGCGGAACTGCGGGCGCTGCGGCGGGTGCGGGCGGTGGACTTCGAGATGACGCGCTGATGGAGGCCGCTAGCGGCGCCGCAGCAGCCCGTCCCGCGTCGCCCGCGCCACCGCCGACGTACGCGAGTCGACCCCCAACTTCGCGTAGATGTGCACGAGGTGGGACTTGACCGTGGCCCGGCTCAGGAACAGCTCGCGGGCGATCTCCGCGTTGGAGAGGCCGTCGCGCACGTGTCGCAGCACCTCCAGCTCGCGCCGGCTCAGCGCCTCCGCGGGTGCCCGCATCCGGTCCATGAGCCGGTCGGCGACGGCGGGCGCGAGTGCGGAGCGCCCGGACGCCGCCGTGCGGACGGCCGCCGCGAGCTCCTCCGGTGGCGCGTCCTTCAGCAGATAGCCGGAGGCCCCCGCCTCCACCGCGGCGAGGATGTCCGCCTCGGTGTCGTACGTGGTGAGGACGAGGACGCGCGGCCCACCGTCGAGGGCCGCGATCCGCGCGGTCGCCTCGGCGCCGTGCATCTGCCCCGTCCCGAACTGCAGGTCCATGAGGACGACGTCCACGTCCCCCGCCAGCTCCACCGCCCGCTCGGCCGTCGCGGCCTCCGCGACGATCGCGAAGTCCGCCTCCGCGTCGAGCACGGCCCGCAGACCGGCACGTACGACGGGGTGGTCGTCGGCCAGCAACAGCCGGATCACGCGACACCTCCGGACGGTGTCGGCAGCGGCAGCGTCACCGCGACGGCCGTGCCCCGGCCAGGTTCCGACTCGACGGTGAACGTGCCGCCGAGCTCGGTCACCCGCGAGCGCATCGCGACGAGCCCGAAGCCGCCGTCGCCGCCGACCGGCGCCCGGTCCGGGTCGAAGCCTTCGCCGTCGTCCACCACGTCCAGGGCCACCGAGGTCTCCATGAAGCTGAGGGTGATCTCCGCGCGGCGGGCGTCCGCGTGCAGCACCGTGTTGGCGAGCGCGGACTGGGCGATGCGCAACAGCGCCACCTCGTACGGCGTGGGGAGTTCGAGCGGGGTGCCGCTCACCGAGAAGCGGGCGGTGAGGCCCGGCGCCGTGGCGCACAGCCGGTCGAGCGCCCCGGCCAGCGAGCCGACGTCCAGCTCCGGCGGGGCGAGGGCGCGCACGAAGCGGCGGGCCTCCGCGAGGTTGTCCTGCGCCGTGGCCCGCGCCTGCTCGACGTGCCCGGCGGCGGGGGAGTCGGCGGGCAGTTCGCGCCCGGCCGCGACCAGCAGCAGCTGGATCGAGGACAGGCCCTGCGCCAGCGTGTCGTGGATCTCCCGGGCCAGCCGCTCGCGCTCGGCGAGGGTGGCGCTCGCGCGCTCCGCCGCCGCGAGTTCGGCGTGGGCGACGACCAGCTCGTCGATCAGCTGCTGCTTGCGCTCGCTCTCCCGGTACAGCGTCTGGTAGCCGAGCACGGTCGCCACGGCGACGGCCGCGCCGAGCAGCGGCCCTATGAACGCCCCCGGATTCACCGCCCCGTCATGACCGACGTACGAGCAGATGGCCGCGCCCGCCGCAAGCGCCACCGCGGGGACGCCCCAGCGCGCGGGCAGCAGATGCAGCAGCAGGAAGTACAGCGGGAACGCCAGCCACAGGGCATCCGGCGAGAGCACGAGCAGCAGCGTCCACACGGCGCCGAGGACGGCGAGCCACCACACGGCGCCCACGCGCGTGGACCGCACGACCGGCAGCGCGGCGCCCGCCCCGTAGACGGCGCCCATCGCCCCGGCCACCGTCACCACCGCCGTGACCGGCTCCGCGGAGCGGCCGGTCAGGGCCCGTACGACGACGAGCGCGAGCAGGCCCGCCGTCAGCAGATGCAGACAGAGGCGCAGCGCGCGAAGCGCGGGGGTGAGCGAGCGTGGATCCATACCGTTCTCCAGCGTACGGAGCCGGGACGCGGAACCGGTCAACCGAAAGTTTGAAAGGCACGTCCCCCCTTCGATTCGGGTGAAGCGTGCTGTGGCGCGATGCCCGCGAGGGCCCCGGAGCCGCAGTCTTGACCGCATGTTCGTCGCATGGAGAGATCTACGGTTCGCCAGGGGCAGGTTCGCCCTGATGGGAACCGTGATCGTACTGATCACGCTGCTCGTGGGACTGCTGTCGGGACTGACGGCGGGGCTCGCTCGGGACAATACGTCGGCGCTCACCGGGCTGCCCGCCGACCACCTCGCCTTCGCCCGGCCCGCCGACGGCCAGTCGGTGTCGTTCACGGCGTCCACGGTCCGCCCCGAGCAGCGGCGCGACCTCGCGGCTCAGAAGGGGGTCGAGAGCGCGGAGCCGATCGGCATCGGCACGGTGAACGCCGAGGCGGGCCGGCAGACCGCTGCGGTCTCCGCGTTCGGCGTGCGCCAGGGCTCCGGACTCGCACCCGACGCGACGGCGCCCGGCACGGCGGTCCTCTCCGCCAAGGCGGCGAAGGAACTGGGGGCGGCCACGGGCGACAAGCTCACCCTCGGCGGTACGCGCCTCACGGTCGCGGCGGTCTCCGGAGACGCCTCGTACAGCCACACACCGGTCGTCTGGACGCACCTCGACGACTGGCAGCACATCACGCCCACGGGCGGTACCGGCGAACGTGCCACGGTGATCGCCCTGCGCACGGGAGCGGACGCCGACCTTCCGGCGGCAGACAAGGCCGCGGGCACGGACACGACCACCATCGACGGCGCCCTCTCCGCCATAGGGTCCTACCAGGCCGAGAACGGCTCGCTGCAACTGATGCGCGGCTTCCTCTTCGTCATCTCGGCGCTCGTCGTCGGCGCGTTCTTCACGGTGTGGACGATCCAGCGCAGCGCCGACATCGCGGTCCTGAAGGCCCTCGGCTCCTCGACCCGCTACCTCCTGCGGGACGCGCTCGGCCAGGCGGTCCTGATGCTGGTCGCCGGTACGGCGATCGGCACCGGCCTCGCCACCCTCATCGGCGTCTTCGTCCCCGACACGGTGCCGTTCGTCCTCGACCCGCTGACCGCGCTGGGCCCGGCCGCCGTCATGACGGTCCTCGGCCTGGCGGGCGCCGCCCTCTCCATCCGGCGGATCACCGCCGTCGACCCCCTCACCGCCCTCGGGAGCGCCCGATGACCCTGCTGCTCGACGACATCACTCTGACCTACCCCGACGGGGACGGCCGCCTCACGGCCCTCGACCGGGTCGGCCTCCGGGTTCCGGCCGGAGGCCTCACGGCGGTGGTGGGCCCGTCCGGCTCCGGAAAGTCCAGCCTCCTGGCGGTGGCGGCGACGCTCGTCACCCCCGACAGCGGCCGCGTGGTCATCGACGGCACGGAGGCCACGGCCCTGACCCGTACGGAATCGGCGGAACTGCGCCGCCGCGCGATCGGCATCGTCTTCCAGCAGCCGAACCTGCTGCCGTCGCTGACCGCGCTGGAACAACTCCAGGTGATGGCGCACCTGGAGGGCCGCAAGCCGCGAGAAGTACGGGACAGGGCACGCGAGTTGCTCGACGCGGTCGACCTGTCCGCCCAGTCCCACCGCCGCCCGCACCAACTCTCGGGCGGCCAGCGCCAGCGCGTGAACATCGCGCGAGCCCTGATCAACGAGCCCCGCGTCCTCCTCGTGGACGAACCCACGAGCGCCCTGGACCACGAACGCGGCGCAGCAGTACTGGACTTGCTCCGCAACCTGACCCAAGAGCGGAGAACGGCAACCGTCCTGGTCACACACGACCGCGACCACTTGACGGTGGCGGACGAGGTCCAAGAAATGCGCGACGGCGCGATCGTCGCGATCGACGCGCCGGCTGTTTCAAGCCCCTGCGGCGATTGAGCAGCGGGGTCCGGGGCAGCGCCCCGAGACGTCAACCACTGTGCCCGGAACTGGCCAACGCCACCGACAACTCACGCGCAACCTGCTGCAGCACCGGCACAATCTTGTCCGTCGCCGCCTCGGTCACCCGCCCCGCAGGCCCGGAAATCGAGATCGCCGCAGCGGTGGGCGAGTCCGGCACGGACACCGCGAGGCACCGCACCCCGATCTCCTGCTCGTTGTCATCGACGGCATACCCAGCCTGCCGAACGTCCTCAAGCGCGTCGAGGAACCCCTCGGGCGTGGTGAGCGTCTTCTCGGTCGCCGCCGGCATCCCGGTCCGACCGAGCAGCGCCCGCACCTCGTCCGCGGGCGTGTACGCGAGCAGCGCCTTGCCCACCCCGGTCGAGTGCGGCAGCACCCTGCGGCCGACCTCGGTGAACATCCGCATGGAGTGCTTGGACGGCACCTGGGCGACGTACACGACCTCGTCGCCGTCGAGGAGCGCCATGTTCGCGGTCTCGCCGGTCTCCTCGACGAGGCGGGCCAGGTACGGGCGCGCCCACGTGCCGAGCAGCCGGGACGCGGACTCGCCGAGCCGGATGAGCCGCGGCCCGAGGGCGTAGCGCCGGTTGGGCTGCTGGCGTACGTAGCCGCAGGCGACCAGCGTGCGCATCAGGCGGTGGATGGTCGGCAGGGGGAGCCCGCTGCTGGCGGAGAGCTCGCTCAGGCCGACCTCACCACCCGCGTCGGCCATCCGCTCGAGCAGATCGAAGGCGCGCTCAAGGGACTGGACACCGCCGGTGGGTGCGGACTTGGCGGTTTCAGTGGTGCTGGCGTCGGGCGTCGGCACAGCGCGTTCCTTTCGGTGGCAGGCAGATACGCAGACTACCGGCGGCTTCCTGTCCAGTGATCCCTTGACCTATAAGTTCGTCGGTAGCTACGTTCTGCGTACCGGAATCTTATTTCCACTTTGTGGAAACGTCCAGGGCTGGTGGGTCTTGACGGTTCGCGAAGTCTGAGTGAAAGTCCTTCAACAGAACGTTGAAGCTTGAGGAGGCCCAGGTGTCGGACGCCGAAGTCCAGATCGAACTCGTGCTGCGCTCGACGCGCGTCATCACGCCCGAAGGTACGCGGCCCGCCTCGGTCGCCGTCGCCCAGGGGAAGATCGTCGCGGTGCTCGCGCACGACGCGGCAGTCCCGGCCGGGGCCCGCCTGGAGGACTTCGGCGACGACGCGCTGCTGCCCGGCATCGTCGACACGCACGTGCACGTCAACGACCCGGGACGCACCGAGTGGGAGGGCTTCTGGACCGCCACCCGCGCCGCGGCGGCCGGCGGCATCACGACCCTCGTCGACATGCCGCTCAACTCCCTGCCGCCGACCACGACCGTCGACAACCTTCGTACGAAGAAGGACGTGGCCGCCTCCAAGGCGCACATCGACGTCGGCTTCTGGGGCGGCGCGCTGCCGGACAACGTCAAGGACCTGCGCCCGCTGCACGACGCCGGGGTCTTCGGCTTCAAGTGCTTCCTGTCGCCCTCCGGCGTCGACGAGTTCCCGCACCTGGACGCCGAACGGCTCACCGCCTCCATGGCGGAGATCGCCGGCTTCGGCGGCCTGCTCATCGTGCACGCCGAGGACCCGCACGAGCTGGACGTGGCGCCCCACAACAGCGGCCCCAAGTACGACGACTACCTGGCGACCCGCCCGCGCGTCTCCGAGGACGTCGCCATCAAGGGCCTGATCGACACCGCCAAGCGGATCGGCGCCCGCATCCACATCCTGCACCTGTCGTCCTCCGACGCGCTGCCGCTGATCGCCGCCGCGAAGGCCGAGGGCGTCGAGCTGACCGTCGAGACCTGCCCGCACTACCTCACGCTCACCGCGGAGGAAGTCCCGGACGGGGCCAGCGAGTTCAAGTGCTGCCCGCCGATCCGCGAGGCCGCCAACCAGGACCTGCTGTGGCAGGCGCTCGCCGACGGCACCATCGACTGCGTCGTCACCGACCACTCGCCGTCCACGGCCGACCTGAAGACCGACGACTTCGCGACCGCGTGGGGAGGCATCTCCGGCCTCCAGCTGAGCCTCTCCGCCATCTGGACGGCGGCCCGTGCCCGCGGCTACTCCCTTGAGGACGTGGTCCGTTGGATGTCCGAGCGCACGTCGAAGCTCGTGGGCCTCGACGACCGCAAGGGCGCCATCGCGGTCGGCCGCGACGCCGACTTCGCCGTCCTCGCCCCCGAGGACACCTTCAGCGTCGACCCGGCCGCCCTCCAGCACCGCAACCGCGTCACCGCGTACGCGGGCAAGACGCTGCACGGTGTCGTGAAGTCGACCTGGCTGCGCGGCGAACGCATCGTCGCCGACGGCGAGTTCACCGCCCCGCAGGGGCAGCTGCTCGTGCGCGAGGAAAGGAACAAGTAACACCATGCCCGCGACCTCCGGCTCCTCCCGGATACCCCGCTTCGCCGGTGACGCCAGCCCCTGCGGCGGCATCTCGCGGCTGCGTCTGTTCGGTTCGCCGACGGACCAGGGTCGGTCTCAACTGGTGGCCCGCCACGCGGAGTTGGGCGAGTAGCCCGTACTCTGCTCGGCTTGCGGGGCACACCGGCCTGACAGCACCGGTGTGCCCCGCATCTCTCTGTCTCAGGCCGCGTGCCCGCCGTCCACCGCGAACTCGGCGCCCGTCACGTACGAGGCCCCTTCGCCCGCCAGATAAGCGACCGTCGACGCCACCTCGTCCACGGTGCCGTAGCGGCCGAGCGCCGTCGCCGCGGCCTGCGCCGGTGCGTACGGCCCTTCGGCCGGGTTCATGTCGGTGTCCGTCGGGCCCGGGTGCACGATGTTCGCCGTGATGCCGCGCCCGCCCAACTCGCGGGCGAGCGCCTTCGTCAGGCCGATCAGGGCCGCCTTGCTCGTGGCGTAGAGCGTGCCGCCGGGTCCCGGCACGTGCTGGGCCATGCAGGAGCCGACGGTGACGATCCTGCCGCCCTCGGGGAGTCTGGCCGCCGCGGCCTGCGAGGTGAGGAAGACGCCGCGTACGTTCACGTCGAGCGCGCGGTCGACGTCCGCGAGGGAGAAGCCGTCCAGCGGGCCGAGCGCGCCCACGCCGACGTTGTTGACGAGCACGTCGATCCGGCCGAGCCCCGCCACCGTCCGCCCGACCGCCTCCGCCGCCTCGCCCGCGTCCGCCGAGTCGGCCCGCACCGCGAGCCCCCGCCGCCCCAGCGCCTCGATCCGCCGCACCACCTCCTCGGCGGCCTCCTTGCCCTGTACGTAGGTGAGCGCCACGTCGAAGCCGTCGCGGGCGAGCCGCAGCGCCGTCGCCGCGCCGATTCCGCGGGAGCCGCCGGTCACCAGAGCCACCTTGCCGTTCATGTCGCCTCCTGTAGGGAGCGGATGTTGTGGCTTCAAGTACAGCGACCTACGGAGGTGGGGGCTGGCGGCAAATGGACGTCGATGTCGGGCGCCGATACCAAGCCACTGGCATGTGACGCGAGTGAACTGACGGAAAACAGCCGAGAGTTGGTGTTGACATGCCCACCTCTACGCGCGTCACACTGTGGGGCATGAAGACTCCCCCACGCTTCTTCAGTGCCGTCGCCGTTGCCGCCGCCCTCCTCCTGGGCGGCGTGGGCGGCTCCACCGCGATCGCCGCACCGGCCGCGCAGGCCCCGGCCGTCGCCTCCCACACCGTCTCGGTCGCCGACGTCGGCGACATCTGCGCCTCCGCGCTGCCCGCCGAGGCGCACGACACCCTGGACCTCATCGAGCAGGGCGGACCGTACCCGTACGAGCAGGACGGCACGGTCTTCTCGAACCGGGAGGGCATCCTCCCCGACCAGTCGTCCGGCTACTACCACGAGTACACGGTGATCACGCCGGGCTCGGACGACCGCGGTGCCCGCCGCATCGTCACCGGAGACTCCGACAAGGAGGACTACTACACGGCGGACCACTACGCGTCCTTCGACCTGGTCGACCACGCCTGCTGAGCCCTCCTCGGCACCCCTGCCGGGCCCTCCCCGGCCCGGCAGGGGTCAGTTCTTGCGCTGGGCCTCGACGGCCGCGAACACGGCGAACGCGAACACGATCAGCGCGATGCTGCCGTACACCTCGTGGCCGTCGAGGAACCCGATGTGCCCGATGAGACCCCAACCACCGGGCAGGCCGGTGAACTCGTTCAGGATGCCGATCGCCCCCTGGAGCAGCACGATTCCGCCGACGACCTCGATGACCCGCAACCACTGATTCCTGTTCATGCACAGGACTCTCGCCCCGCGGACCCCCCACCCACATCGGCCGCGGGGCGAGCCCCGTACGACTCCGGTAGCGGAGCGCGGGGGCCGGCCGCGACCAAAGTCGACGGGGGTACGACTTTGGTCGCGGAAGCGGCGCTCGGGTCGGTGCGGACCGCCCCGGGTGCGTAGATTTGTCGACCATGGAAGCAGTGCGGCAGACCGGAACCCCGCAGGCGGCGGAGACGCCCGCCGAGCGATGGCGTCGACGGCTGCTGCCCTCGGCCGTCGCCGACGAGCTCGACCTGGACCCCGAGGGGCAGCCGGGCCGCAGGCGGCGCACCGCCCGTGACTGGATCGTCGACTTCAGCTGCTTCGGGATCGCGGTCTTCCTCGGCCTGATCTTCGCTCAGCAGGTCTGGGACGACCCGAACACACCGCCCGCCCTCGCCGTGCTCGACCAGCTGCTCGGCGCCGCCGCCTGCGCCGGGATCTGGCTGCGCAGGCGCTGGCCGCTGGGCCTCGCCCTGGCGATGATCCCGATCGGCTTCCTGTCCAACACCGCCGGCGGCGCGTCCATGATCGCGGTGTTCACGCTCGCCGTGCACCGCCCGTTCCGCTACGTCGGCTGGGTGGCGGGCATCTCCATCGCGCTCATCCCGCTGTTCTTCTGGCTGCGGCCCGACCCCGAGTCCTCGTATCTGCTGTCGGTCTCGTTCACCGTCATCATCACCATCACGGTCGTCGGCTGGGGCATGTTCGTCCGCTCCCGGCGCCAGCTCCTGATGTCCCTGCGGGACCGGGCGAGCCGCGCCGAGACCGAGGCCGTGCTCCGCGCCGAGCAGGCGCAGCGGCTCGCCCGCGAGGACATCGCGCGCGAGATGCACGACGTCCTCGCCCACCGCCTCACGCTGCTGAGCGTGCACGCGGGCGCCCTGGAGTTCCGCCCCGACGCGCCCCAGGGCGAGATCGCCCGGGCCGCGGGCGTGATCCGGGAGAGCGCGCACGAGGCGCTGCAGGACCTGCGCGAGATCATCGGCGTGCTGCGCGCGGCGGACCACGGCGACGAGTCGGGGCGGCCGCAGCCCACCCTCGCCGCGCTCGGCACCCTGGTCGCCGAGTCCCGCGAGGCCGGCATGAAGGTCGACCTCGACAACCGGGTCCCCGAAGCCGGGTCCGTGCCCGCCTCCACCGGGCGCACCGCCTACCGCATCGCCCAGGAAGGCCTTACCAACGCCCGTAAGCACGCCCCTGGCGCCGAGGTCGCGGTCACGGTCGAGGGCGCCGCAGGGGACGGCCTCACGGTCACCGTGCGCAACCCGCCCCCGCCCGGCGAGGTGCCGCACGTCCCCGGCTCGGGACAGGGCCTGATCGGCCTCACCGAACGCGCCACGCTCGCGGGCGGCAGGCTCGCCCACGGGGCCGAACCGGACGGCGGTTTCGCGGTGCGGGCGTGGCTTCCGTGGCCGGAGTGAGGACCGCGGGGAAGCGGCCGGTGTGGACACAGCGGTGATCGTCCCTCGCTACGGTGTGCCCATGACCGCGATCCGCCTGCTCATCGTCGACGACGACCCCCTCGTGCGCGCAGGGCTCACCTTCATGTTCGGCGCCGCAGAGGACATCGAGATCGTCGGCGAGGCCGCCGACGGCAGCGAGGTGGACGCGCAGGTGGCCCGGCTGCACCCGGACGTCGTCCTCATGGACCTGCGCATGCCGACCCTGGACGGCCTGTCCGCCACGGAGGCGCTGCGGGCCCGCGAGGGCGCCCCCGAGGTGATCGTCCTGACCACGTTCCACGCGGACGAACAGGTGCTGCGGGCGCTGCGCGCGGGAGCGGCGGGGTTCGTCCTCAAGGACACCGCGCCGGGCGAGATCGTCGAGTCGGTGCGCCGCGTCGCGGCCGGCACCCCGGTCCTCTCCCCGACCGTCACCCGGCAGCTCATCAGCAAGGTCTCGGGCGACGACCCCGCCCTGGACCGACGGGCACGCGCGCGTACGCGCATGGCCGAACTGGCCGAGCGCGAGCGGGAGGTGGCCGTCGAGGTGGGCCGCGGCAGGTCGAACGCGGAGGTCGCCGCGACGCTCTACATGAGCGTCCCCACGGTCAAGACCCACGTCTCCCGCATCATGGCCCGGCTCGGCCTCAACAACCGCGTACAGATCGCGCTGCTCGCCCACGACGCGGGGCTGCTGGACGGCGACTGAGGAATGGACGACTGAGGAATGTCGGTCCCTCGGGGTAAATTTCACACCGTTCAACGATGCGAACGGTCGAAGGGGTGGGGATGGCGGCACCACGCCGGCGGACGGTGCGTGACCTGCGGCGCGGCAACCGAGCCGTCGTCCTGAGCAAGCTGTACTTCGACGGGCCGCTCAGCAGACAGGAGTTGGGGCCGCTCACGGCGCTCAGCTCGGGCTCCATCAGCAACGTGGTGGCGGAACTCGTCGCCGACGGCCTGGTGGAGGAGGCCGGCTCGGTCGACTCCGACGGCGGCCGCCCCCGCACCCTGCTGCGCGTCGCCCCGCGCAGCGGCCACCTCGTGGGCGTGGACGTCGGGGAGACCCGCGTGCGCGTGGAGCTGTTCGACCTCGCGCTCGGTGAACTCGCGCGCGTGGACGAGCCCCTGCCGGAGGCCGCGCGCGACGGCCGCTGCGACGCCAAGGACGTCGTACGCCTCGTCACCGCAGGACTGACGCGGGTGCTCGCCGACGCGGGGGCGGACCCCGGTTCCGTCATCGGCGTCGGCATCGGAGTGCCCGGCATCGTCGACGCCTCGGGCGCGGGCGGCGCGGTGGTGCACGGCCAGACCATCGGCTGGGACGCGGTCCCCCTGGAGGCCATGCTCCGCGCCCCCGACGGCCTCCCACCCGAACTCGCCCCGGACGTCCCGCTCTTCCTCGACAACGGCGCCAAGACCCTCGGCCACGCCGAGATGTGGTTCGGCGCGGGCCGCGGCGCCCGCAACGCCGTGATCGCGCTCATCGGCTCCGGCGTCGGCGCCTGCGTCATCGCCGACGGACTGCCCTACCAGGGAGCGTCGAGCAGCGCGGGGGAGTGGGGCCACACCGTGCTGCGGGTCGGCGGCCGGGCCTGCCGGTGCGGGGCGCGCGGCTGCCTGGAGGCGTACGTCGGGGCGGAGGCGCTCCTCGCGCGCTGGCGGGAGGCGGGCGGCGACTGGACCGCGGCGGACGAGGAGGGCGCGCTGGCCGAACTCCTCGAAGACCCCTCCACCGCAGATCTGTTGGACGAGACGGCCGAGTACCTGGGCGCGGGCATCGCGGACCTGGTCAACCTGTTCAACCCGGAGCGGATCGTCGTCGGCGGCTGGGCGGGCCTCATGCTCGGCCCCCGACTGCTCGACCAGGTACGCCGCGCGGCCGCGTCCTACGCCCTGCGCCACCCCTTCGCCCAAACCACGGTGGAACTGGGCCACCTGGGCCCGGACGCGGTCACGGTCGGCGCGGCGACCCTGCCACTGGCCAGATTCCTGGAAACGGGCGGGGCAAGATCAAGCCCGCTCTGAGGACGAGAGCCAGCGGGGTCCGGGGCAGAGCCCCGATCTTTTGAGCCCCGCGACGTGAGCCACCGTCCCGGCACCCCCGGGACGGGAACGTACGGGAAGCGGCAAGAGTTGAACACGATGGAAGCCAGTACCGGGTGACGGGAGGCACGACATGACCGATAGCGGTGAGATCGTCGACCTGGGGGAACTGGCCGGGGGCGCACCCCAATTCCACGCCGACCCCTACCCGGTCTACGAACACCTGCGCACCCAAGGCCCCGTCCACCACGTCCGCACACCCGGCCCCGGCCCCACCGAGGACCTCTACCTGATCGTCGGCCACGAGGCCGCCCGCGCCGCGTTCACCGACCCCCGCCTGGTCAAAACCCCACCGTGGGGCCTCGACGGCGACATGATGGGCCTGCACCTCCTCTTCGCCGACCCGCCGGAGCACGGCCGCCTGCGCTCCCTGGTCACACGGGAGTTCACCCCGCGCCGGGTCGCCGCGCTCGCCCCGCGCATCCAGAAACTCACGGACGAGCTGCTCGACGACATGGTGCCGCGCGGCAGCGCCGACCTGATCGGCGCCCTCGCCTTCCCGCTGCCCTTCGCGGTGATCTGCGAACTGCTCGGCGTCCCCGACATCGACCGCGAGCGGTTCCGCCGCATGTCGACGCAGGTCGTGGCGCCGACCAGCGAGGAAGAGGCATACGCGGCCCACGTCGAACTGGTCGGATTCCTGGACGAGTTGATAGCGGACAAGCGTCGCGCGGCCCCCGCCGACGACCTGCTGAGCGCGCTGATCCGCACCACGGCGGAGGACGGCGACCGCCTCTCGCCCAGCGAACTGCGCGGCATGGCCTTCCTGCTCCTGATCGCCGGCCACGAGACCACCGTCAACCTCATCGGCAACGGCGTCCGTGCCCTGCTCCAGCACCCGGACCAACTCGAAGCGCTGCGCGCCGACATGAGCCTCCTGGACGGCGCAGTGGAGGAGATGCTGCGTTACGACGGGCCGGTCGAGACGGCCACGCACCGCTTCGCGGCGGAACCGGTGGACATCGACGGGACGGTGATCCCGGCGGGCGCGCCGGTGCTCATCGGCATCGCCACGGCGAGCCACGACCCGCAGCGCTTCGTGGAGCCCGACCGCTTCGACATCCGCCGTGATGCCCGTGGGCACGTCGCCTTCGGTCACGGGATCCACTTCTGCCTGGGCGCTCCGCTGGCTCGCCTGGAGGGGCGGATCGCCATCCGTTCCCTTCTGGAGCGCTGCCCGGAGCTGGCGCTGGCCGAGGAGCCGGAGGGGTGGATGCCGGGCATGCTCATCCGGGGGACGCGGAGGCTGCCCGTCCGTTGGTGATTGCGCGGCACCGGCGTTGCGGTCGCGGGGCTCCGCCCCGGACCCCGCTGGCTCTCGTCCTCAGAGCGGGCTTGAGTGGCCCGCTGCTCAAACGCCGCGGGGGCTTAAGAAGCCGTGTTGAAGGAAACCCTTGACACTCTCGCCCCTCCGATCCCATAGTTCTCGCCGCTGAGCGCAACGGCGTTGCGCTCAGCGCACCGAGCAAGGGCACGGAGAGGAGCGAGGCGATGGATGAGGCGAGCGGTACGGTGGACGCCCTCGCTCCACCGCAGCCCGGGGTCCTGCAGGGCGCCGACCGCGCCCTGCTGGTCCTGCTGTCCTTCACCGAACGCCGCCCCGAGTGGGGCGTGAGCGAGATGGCCCGCAGGCACGGCTGGGACAAGGCGGTCGCCCAGCGGGTTCTCACCACGCTGGCCTCCCGCTCCTTCCTCACCTGCGACACCACCACCCGCCGCTACCGGCTTGGCCCGGCCGTCTCCCGGCTCGCCCGGGCCGGTGAGCACAGCGGGGTGCTGCCCTCGCTGGTCCGCCCGATCCTCGCCGGGCTGCTGCGCGAGACCGGCGAGAGCGTCGTCCTGAACGTGCCGCAGGGCGCCGGCTACCGCTGCGCCGCGGCCGTCGACGGCACCGGACCCGTCCGCTACACCGCGATCATCGGCGCCGTCATGCCCGGTCACGCCGGCGCCTCGGGGCACGCGATCTTCGCCCACTACCCCGAGGCGGAGCTGCGCCGGCTGTTCGGAGCCACCCCGCTCCAGCGCTTCAACGGCCACACCGTCACCGATCTCGACACCCTCCTCGCCCTGTACGCCGACGTACGCGCACAGGGCCACAGCGTCAGCCACGGCGAGTACGACGAGGCCGTCGCCGCCGTGGCCGCCCCGGTGTTCCAGGCCGGCGCCATCGCCGCCTCGCTCACCGTCATCGGCCCCGCACACCGCATCACCCGCGCCACCGAGCGCATCACCGAACTCGTCAGGGCCGGAGCCGAGGAGGCCACGGCCGCCTTCGGTTCCTGACCCACCGGCGGCCCGCCCGCCACCCCCATGGCGGCCCGCCCGCCACCCCACGACAGCACTCGTACGGCGCGCCCGCACCCGCCGTACGCGGCTCGCCGCTGCCTGCCCGCAACCGTCCTGCCCCTTCGAGGGACGGGCCCACCCGCCAAGAGGTGACCCCGTGTCGCACCACAGCTCACCCGCCGCCACCGAACGGGCCGGGGCAGGGCGCTTCGCCGGACGGCGCCGGCCATCCGCGCGTCCGCGAGCCCATCGTGTTCGTCGTCCTCGCCGTGCTCTCCGTCGTCGGCGCCGTCATCGGCGCGGACCTCGTCGCCAAGCTGGGCATCTCCGCGAACACCTCGGTCGTCGGCGCCCTGATCGCCATGCTGATCGGCCGCATCCCGCTGGCGGGACTGCGCTCGATGCGCTCCGTGCACCGGCAGAACCTCGCCCAGAGCGCGATCTCCGCCGCCACCTTCGCCTCCGCCAACGCCCTGCTCACGTCGATCGCGGTGCCGTACGTCTTCGGGCGCAAGGACCTGGTCTGGCCGATGCTCATCGGTTCCTTCGTGGGACTGCTCATCGACACGTGGGTCCTCTACCGGTCCTTCGGGTCGCGGCTGCTGCCCGCCGACGGGGCCTGGCCGCCGGGCACCGCCGCCGCGGAGACCATCAAGGCCGGTGACAAGGGCGGCAAGCGCGCCCTCGTGCTCGGCGCGGGCACCGTCGTCGGCGTCGTCGGCACGCTGTTCAGCCTCCCGCTGTCGGCCGCGGGCGTCGCCTTCCTCGGCAACGTATGGGCCCTGGGGATGTTCGGAGTCGGCCTCGGGCTGCGGGAGTTCAGCCCCGACCTGTTCCACACCGACCTCGGCGGGGGCTACGTACCGCACGGCGTGATGGTCGGCGCGGGCGTCGTCGCGCTCGGTCAGGCGGTGTTCATGCTGATGCGCCGCCGCACGGCCACCAAGGCCGAGTCCACCGCCGCCGCCATCGAAGCGTCCGCCGACCCCACCACCGCGTACACCGTCGACGAGACGGCGCTGCGCCGCTCCCTCGTGCGCGGTTACGCCCTCTTCGTGGCGGGCGCCGTGCTGCTCGCCGTGCTCGGTGGACTGATCGGGGAGATGAGCCCGCTCGGCATCGTCGGCTGGGTCCTGTTCGCCGCGTTCGCCGCCCTCGTGCACGAGCTGATCGTCGGCCTCGCCGCCATGCAGTCCGGCTGGTTCCCGTCCTTCGCCGTCACCCTGATCTTTCTCGTCTTCGGGCTGCTCATCGGCATCCCGTCGGTCCCGCTCGCCCTCCTCGTCGGCTACGTCTCCGCCACCGGGCCCGCCTTCGCCGACATGGGCTACGACCTCAAGGCGGGCTGGCTGCTGCGCCGCGACCACCAGCCCTGGGACCCGTTCGAGCGCGAGGGGCGCCGCGAACAGTTCCGCGCCGCGCTCATCGGCTTCGCCGCCGCGCTCGTCGTCGTGGCCGTGCTCTGGCAGTCGTACTTCAAGCAGGGCCTGATCCCGCCCGTCGCCAAGGTCTACGCCGACACCGTCAAGAACGGCCTGGGCGAGCCCGGTGTGCTGCGCACGCTGCTGATCTGGGCGATCCCCGGCGCCCTCATCCAGCTCATCGGCGGCACGAAGCGGCAGATGGGCGTGATGCTCGCGACCGGTCTGCTGATCCTCACCCCGCACGCCTGCTGGCTGGTGCTCGCCGCCCTCGCGGTCCGCGTCGGCTACCGCAAGTGGCGCGGCCCGCGCGCCGACGAGGAGCTGAACCTGATCGGCGCCGGACTCATCGCGGGCAGCTCCCTGGGCGACTCCGCTCAGATCATCAAGGCGAGCTGACCACCCGAGCCACCCACCCCCAAGCCACCTTCCGCACAAGCACCACCGCAAGGAGAAGGATTCACCATGGAGATGTTCAGCCGCCTCGAACCCCGCGCCGAGTACCTGAGCTATGAACTCGCCCTCGCCGCACGCAAGTTGGTCGAGCAGGTCATGCTCGTCAAGCCGGGTGAGCACGTCGTGCTCACCGGTGACACGAGCAGCGACCGGCGCGTCGTCGACGCGACCGCGCAGGCCGTCGCCGCCGCCGGCGCGCACCCCGTCGTCGTCTGGTCCGAGACCATGCCCAGCGCCTCCATGGAGCCGCCGCGCCCCGTCGCGGGCGCCATCGCGGACGCCGACGTGTGGATCGAGTTCGCCGTCTCCTACGTGATGCACTCCAACGCCTTCCGCCGCGCGATGGCGAACGGCTGCCGGTACACCAACCTCACCGCCATGGACGTGCACATGCTCGTCGCGACGGTCGGCCGCCCCGACTTCCAGGGCGTCATCAAGCTCGGCAAGGCGCTGGTCCGGCTCCTGGAGCAGGCCGACGAGGTACGCATCACCTCCGCGGGCGGCACCCACATCACGGGCCGCAACGGCGACCGCCCCATCAACCTGCGCGGCAAGCCGGCCGAGAAGCCCGGCGAGACCGTCATGCTCTCCGGCCAGATCTCCTGGAACCCGCTGGAGGAGACCCAGGACGGCGTCCTCGTCTTCGACGGCGCCCTGTGGC
Source organism: Streptomyces endophyticus (assembly GCF_035798155.1). Taxonomy (NCBI): domain Bacteria; kingdom Bacillati; phylum Actinomycetota; class Actinomycetes; order Kitasatosporales; family Streptomycetaceae; genus Streptomyces; species Streptomyces endophyticus. The sequence goes on from NZ_JAOZYC010000161.1 coordinate 33,958, forward strand.
CGCCGGACCAGCTGGGCCTGCTGCGCGACCCGGTGCGCTGCACCGTCGAGAAGGGCGTCGTCACGAAGATCGACGGCGCGGGCCAGGACGCGGAGATCTTCCGCCGCTGGATGGAGTCCTGGGACGACCCGAACATGTTCCGCGTCGCCCACTGGTCGCTCGGCTTCAACCCGGGCGTGCCCGCGCCGACCGGCCGCATCGTCGAGGACGAGCGCGTCTTCGGCTGCGTAGAGCTCGGCATCGGCACGAAGGGGGCGTGGATCGGGGGCGAGCCGTGGGTCTCCGCCGCGCACACCGATGGGTCGATCCTCGGCCCGTCGATCTACCTCGACGGGGAGTGCGTCGAGAAGGACGGGGTGTATGTGCATCCTGAACTGGTGGAGATCTGCCGGGAGTTGGGCGTGGCCGGATACTGACACGCCGCACCCCGTCCTACCTCAGGAGTTCGATCTACGTTGACCACCTACCGCCACAGCGGAATCGTCTGCACCGACCACACCCTCGACGTCCCCCTGGACCACACCCGCCCGGACGGACAGCGGATCGGCGTCTTCGCCCGCGAAGTCGTCGCCGAGGACATGGAGGGGCGTGAACTGCCGCGGCTGCTCTGGCTCCAGGGCGGCCCGGGCGGGCGCGCCGAACGCCCCAACGCGTCCGGCGCCTGGCTGCGCCGCGCCCTGAAGGAGTACCGCGAGGTCCTCCTCGACCAGCGCGGCACCGGCCGCTCCACCCCCGCCGACCGCACCACGCTCGCCGGACACCCGGACCCCGCCGCGTACCTCACGCACTTCCGCGCCGACGCCATCGTGCGCGACGCGGAACTGCTGCGCCGCCACCTCCAGGGCGACCGCCCCTGGACGGTGCTCGGCCAGAGCTTCGGCGGCTTCAGCACCCTGACCTATCTGAGCCTCGCCCCTGAAGGCCTCGACCGGGCCCTGATCACCGGCGGCCTCCCCACGCTCACCGGCCACGCGGACGACGTCTACCGGGCGGCCTACCGTCGAACGATCGACGCCAACTCCCGCTATTTCGCGCGCTATCCGGAGGACCGCGCCCTCGCCGAGCGGGTGGCGGACCACCTGGCGAAGCACGACGTACGCATGCCGTCGGGGGAGCGTCTTTCGGTGCGCCGCTTCCAGACGCTGGGCATCACCTTCGGCACGTCCTCCGCCTTCGACTCGCTGCACTATCTGCTGGAGTGCGCGTTCGTGGCCGGCGCGACCGGCCCCGCCCTGTCGGACCCGTTCCTGCGCGGCGTCGAAGCGGTCGTCTCGCTCGCGCCACGGCCCCTCTACGCCGTCCTGCACGAACCGATCTACGCACAGGGCGGCCGCGCCACCGACTGGTCGGCCCACCGGATCCGGGCGGAGTTCCCGGAGTTCGACGCGGAGGGAGCGGGGCCGCTGCACTTCACCGGCGAGATGATGTACCCGTGGATGTTCGACGAGGACCCGGCCCTCGTCCCGCTCAAGGCCACGGCCGACGCGCTCGCCCGCCGCACGGACTGGCCGCCGCTCTACGACCTCGACCGGCTCGCGGCCAACGAGGTCCCGGTGGCCGCGGCCGTCTACCACGACGACATGTTCGTCGACCGTGAACAGTCCCTCCGGACCGCCTCTTTGGTGCGCGGCCTGCACCCCTGGGTCTCCGAGCACCATCTGCACGACGGCGTCAAGGCGGACCCGGCGGTCCTGGACCGGCTCCTCACGATGACGTCGTAGACCGGCGGATCACCCCGGCCGCCTCCCGCGGATCAACCCCCGGCGATCTCCTCCATCCGCACCATCCGCCGCTCGGCCCGCGACAGCTCGCACGCCTCCGCGACCCGCAGCGCCCGCAGGGCCTCCCGGCCGTCGCACGGATTGGCGCGTTCGCCGCGGACGACGTCGACGAAGGCCTTCAACTCGGCCTCGTACGCGGGGGCGAAGCGTTCCAGGAAGCCGGGCCACGGCTTCGTGGCGGCCGGTGGCCCCTCCGGTTCCGTGGAGGTGACCGGAGTGCGGTCGTCGAGGCCGACGACGACCGTGTCCAGGTCGCCGGAGAGCTCCATGCGCACGTCGTAGCCGGCGCCGTTGCACCGCGTGGACGTGGCGGTGGCCAGGGTCCCGTCGTCGAGGGTCAGCAGCGCCGCCGCGGTGTCCACGTCCCCCGCCTCCCGGAACATGGCGGGCCCGGCGTCGGACCCGGTCGCGTACACCTCGACGACCTCGCGCCCGGTCACCCAGCGCACCATGTCGAAGTCGTGGATCAGGCAGTCCCGGTAGAGCCCGCCGGAGACCGGGAGATACGCGGCCGGTGGCGGCGCCGGGTCGGAGGTCATCGCCCGGAGGGTGTGCACCCGGCCGAGTTTCCCTTCTCGTACGGCGGCCCGCGCCCCTGTGTACCCGGCGTCGAAGCGGCGCTGGAAGCCGAGTTGGAGGATCGTGCCCGCCGCCTCGACCTCGGCGAGCGCCGCCAGCGTGCCCGGCAGGTCGAGCGCGATCGGCTTCTCGCAGAAGACCGGCAGCCCGGCCCGCGCCGCCCGCCCGATCAGCTCGGCGTGCGCCGCGGTGGCCGCGGTGATCACGAGCGCGTCCACGCCCCACGTGAAGATCTCGTCGACGCTCGGCGCCGCCGTCGCCCCTATCCGGTCGGCGAGCGCGACCGCCCGCGCGGGCTCCGCGTCGGTGACGACCAGCGAGCCGACCTCCCGGTACCGCTCCAGTACGCCCGCGTGAAAGCTGCCGATACGGCCCGTTCCGATGAGTCCGATGCGCATGGTGTCCCACGGTGCCGGGGCACGGGGTGGGTGTCAATTGTTTGTCCGGACAAACACCCGCCTGCCGCGCCACCCTTGCTTTGTCCTGACAACCGGACCTCCGGACTTCCCGTCAACTTCTCCCACCGATAGCCTCGCCCCGTGGCCAAACCCCTAGCTGACCCGACCGTCGACCTCGGCCTCAGCGTCGATCGCAGCAGCCCGGTCCCGCTGTACTTCCAGCTGTCCCAGCAGCTGGAGGCGGCGATCGAGCGCGGCGCCCTGACCCCCGGCAGCCTGCTCGGCAACGAGATCGAGCTGGCGGGCCGCCTCGGCCTGTCCCGGCCCACCGTCCGCCAGGCCATCCAGTCCCTCGTCGACAAGGGGCTGCTCGTGCGCCGCCGCGGCGTCGGCACCCAGGTCGTGCACAGCCAGGTCAAGCGCCCCCTCGAACTGTCCAGCCTGTACGACGACCTGGAGGCGGCGGGCCAGCGCCCCGAGACCCGGGTCGTCGCCAACACCCTCGTGCCCGCCCCCGCCGAGGCGGCCGCCGCGCTCGGCGTCGCGGAGGGCGAGGAGGTGCACCGCGTCGAGCGGCTGCGGCTCGCGCACGGAGAACCGGTCGCGTACCTCTGCAACCACCTGCCCACAGGGCTGCTCGCGCTCGACGACGAGCGGCTCTCGGCGACCGGCCTGTACCGCCTGATGCGGGCCGCCGGCATCACCCTGCACAGCGCCCGCCAGTCCGTCGGCGCCCGCGCCGCCACCGCCGTCGAGGCCGAGCGGCTCGGCGAGGAGGCGGGCGCGCCGCTGCTGACCATGCAGCGCACGACGTACGACGACACGGGCCGCCCGGTCGAGTTCGGCTCGCACACGTACCGGGCCTCGCGCTACTCCTTCGAGTTCCAACTCCTCGTACGTTCCTGACCGTTGGGCGTCCGAATGTTCTGACAAAGTCATTGACGCTGCGGTGGGACCCCGCTACAAACACCTCCAGCCGCACCGGGCGGCCGGAGGAGAGGTGGTTCCACCATGCTCACGACCCGCACAGCCCGCACGGCCGCAGCCCTGATCGCGGTGATCGCGCTCGCCGCCGGTTGCAGTGGCTCGGGCGGCAAGGACTCGGAGGACAAGGCCGACGGCGGTGGAGGCGGCGGCAAGGCCGTCAGCACGCCCCGCATGAAGATCGCGATGGTCTCGCACTCGGGGGAGGGCGACACCTTCTGGGACATCGTGCGCAAGGGCGCCCAGCAGGCCGCCGACAAGGACAACGTCCAGTTCCTCTACTCCAACGACAAGGAGGCCAAGGGGCAGGCCGAGCTGGTGCAGGCCGCGATCGACAAGAAGGTCGACGGGATCGTCGTCACGCTCGCCAAGCCGCAGGCCATGGAGCCCGTGCTCGCGAAGGCGAAGGCCGCCGGCATCCCGGTCGTCTCGATCAACTCGGGGTCGGAGTTCTCACAGAAGTTCGGCGCGCTCAGCCACATCGGCCAGGAGGAGGGCGTGGCCGGTGAGGCGGTCGGCAGCGAGCTGACGAAGCAGGGGAAGAAGAAGACCCTGTGCGTCATCCACGAGCAGGGCAACGTCTCCCTGGAGCAGCGCTGCGACGGCGTCCGCAAGACCTTCAAGGGCAGCGTCGAGAACCTCAACGTGGAGGGCACCAACGCCCCCTCCGCCCAGTCGTCCATCGAGGCGAAGCTCCAGGCGGACAAGGACATCGACGCGGTCGTCGCGCTCGGCGCCCCCATCGCGGCGCTCGCCGTGAAGGCCAAGGACGACGCGGGCAGCAAGGCGGAGATCTCCACGTTCGACCTGAACGCCGAGGTCGTCCGCCGGCTGAAGGCGAAGGAGGTCACCTTCGCGGTCGACCAGCAGCCGTATCTGCAGGGCTATCTGGCCGTGGACGAACTGTGGCTCTACAAGACGAACGCCAACGTGCTCGGCGGCGGCAAGCCGGTCTTCACAGGCCCGGCGCTCGTCACCGAGAAGGACGTGCCGCGACTGGAGAAGTACACCGCGCGCGGTACCCGGTGAATGGATGCATGATCCCCGTGACCCATACTTGTGCGTTTGGGACCGGAATGGGGTCCTTATGGACCGGCGTACGGTCCGCCGGGGTCGGCCCGCCGATCCCGGTCGATGACGCAGCAGACCAAGAAGGGCACGGCCTCGTGGCACGGTTTCGGACCTGGGTGAGCATCGCGGTTGCGGGGGCTCTCGGCCTCTCGCTCGCAGGGTGCAGCAGCACCGGCGGCAAGCGGGCGGAGGACGCCAGGAAGTCCCAGGCCGCGCAGGGCAGGGCGGCGGTGGACACACCCCGCTGGACCTTCGCGATGATCACCCATTCGGGCGATGGCGACACCTTCTGGGACATCGTGCAGAACGGTGCCGAGCAGGCGGCGACCAAGGACAACATCAACTTCGTCTACTCGCACAACGAGGAGGCCCAGCAGCAGGCGCAGCTCGTCGACGCCGCCATCGACAAGAAGGTCGACGGCATCGTCGTGACGCTCGCCAAGCCGGACGCGATGAAGTCCGCCCTGGCCCGCGCCGAGAAGGCCGGCATCCCCGTCATCACCGTGAACTCGGGCTCCGAGATCTACAAGAAGTACGGCGCGATCACGCACATCGGCCAGGACGAGACCATCGCCGGCGAGGCCGTCGGCAAGGAGCTCAACAAGCGGGGCAAGAAGAAGGCGCTCTGCATCCTCCACGAGCAGGGCAACGTCGGCCACGAGCAGCGCTGCGAGGGCGCCAAGAAGGCCTTCGACGGCACGATGACGAACCTCTACGTAGAGGGCACCAACATGCCCGACGTGCAGTCCTCCATCGAGGCCAAGCTGCAGTCCGACGCGTCCATCGACTCGGTCGTCACGCTGGGCGCCCCGTTCGCGGCCACCGCCGTGAAGGCGAAGGAGGACGCGGGCAGCAAGGCGGAGATCGACACGTTCGACCTCAACGACAAGGTCGCGCAGGGCCTCAAGGACGGCGACCTCGGCTTCGCCGTCGACCAGCAGCCCTACCTTCAGGGCTACGAGGCCGTGGACCTGCTGTGGCTCTTCAAGTACAACGCCAATGTGCTCGGCGGCGGCAAGCCGGTCCTCACGGGCCCGGAGGTCGTCACCAAGGACCAGGCCGCGAAGCTGCAGGAATACGCGAAGCGGGGGACGCGATGAGCACGACGACCACTCCGGAACGGGTCGACGAGCGGCTCGTGCGGACCTCGCCCTGGAAGAAGCTGCTGGGGCGCCCCGAGCTGGGTTCGGTCATCGGCGCGATCGCCGTCTTCATCTTCTTCGTGATCTTCGCGGACAGCTTCCTGCGGCCCACCAGCCTCGCGACGGTCCTGTACGCGTCCTCGACCCTCGGCATCATGGCCGTGCCCGTGGCGCTGCTGATGATCGGCGGCGAGTTCGACCTGTCGACGGGCGTCCTGGTCACGTCCTCGGCGCTGATCTCGTCGATGTTCAGCTACCAGATGACGGCCAACACCTGGGTGGGCGTGGGCGTCTCCCTCCTGGTGACGCTCGCCATCGGCGTCTTCAACGGCGTGATGCTGACCCGCACCAAACTTCCCAGCTTCATCATCACGCTCGGCACGTTCCTGATGCTGACGGGCCTGAACCTGGGCTTCACGAAGCTGATCAGCGGCACCGTCTCGACGAAGTCGATCGCCGACATGGAGGGCTTCGACTCGGCCAAGAAGGTCTTCGCCTCGACGTTCACCATCGGCGGCGTCGACTTCAAGATCACGATCATCTGGTGGCTCGCGCTCGTCCTGGTGGCGACCTGGATCCTGCTCCGCACCCGCGTCGGCAACTGGATCTTCGCGGTCGGCGGTGACCTCGACGCGGCCCGCGCGGTGGGCGTCCCGGTCAACAAGACGAAGATCGGCCTCTACATGGGCGTCGCGTTCGGCGCCTGGATCTCCGGCCAGCACCTGCTCTTCAACTACGACGTGGTGCAGTCCGGCGAGGGCGTCGGCAACGAGCTGATCTACATCGTCGCGGCCGTCATCGGCGGCTGCCTGATCACCGGCGGCTACGGCTCGGCGGTCGGCGCGGCGATCGGCGCACTGATCTTCGGGATGACCAGCAAGGGCATCGTGTACGCGGAGTGGAACTCGGACTGGTTCAAGTTCTTCCTCGGGGCGATGCTGCTCCTCGCGACCCTCCTCAACGCGTGGGTCCGCAAGCGCGCGGAGGCGAGCAAATGACGACTGGCGAGCAGATGACGACCAAGGACACGACGCCCGCACCGCTCGTCGAGCTCGACGGCGTCAGCAAGTTCTACGGCAACATCCGCGCCCTCGACGACGTCTCGCTCGTCGTCAACGCGGGCCAGATCTCCTGTGTCCTCGGCGACAACGGCGCCGGCAAGTCGACCCTCATCAAGATCATCGCGGGGCTGCACCAGCACGACGCCGGCCGGTTCGCGATCGAGGGCGAGGAGACCCGCCTCAGCAACCCGCGCGACGCCCTGAACCGGGGCATCGCCACGGTCTACCAGGACCTCGCCGTGGTTCCGCTCATGCCGGTGTGGCGCAACTTCTTCCTCGGCTCCGAACCCACGAAGGGGACGGGCCCCTTCAAGCGCCTTGACGTCGAGCTCATGCGGCGCACGACGCACGAGGAACTCGCCCGCATGGGCATCGACCTGCGCGACGTCGACCAGCCGATCGGCACGCTGTCCGGCGGCGAGCGCCAGTGTGTCGCCATCGCCCGCGCCGTCTACTTCGGCGCGAAGGTCCTCGTCCTCGACGAGCCGACGGCGGCGCTCGGCGTCAAGCAGTCCGGTGTGGTGCTGAAGTACGTGGCGGCGGCACGTGACGCGGGCCTCGGCGTGGTCCTGATCACGCACAACCCGCACCACGCGTACCTGGTGGGCGACCGGTTCGTGCTGCTCAAGCGCGGCGCGATGTTCGGCAGCCACTCGCGCGACGACATCACGCTCGATGAGCTGACCCGGCAGATGGCGGGCGGCAGCGAGCTGGACGACCTCCGCCATGAGTTGGAGCGGGCGCCGGTGCCCACGCATTTGGGCGGGCATACGGCCGACGGGGCCGAGAAGTAGGGGCCTCCGTTACGCGCGTGCGTGTGCGTTTCCGACTTTCCCGGGCGGCTGCGCGTCGCGTCGTTGGTCACCTTTGCGCAGTTCCCCGCGCCCCTTTCAGGGGCGCGGGGAACTGCGCACGCCAACGCCGTGTGGCTGAGGTCGGACTCTCCGCCCCACCCCGACGCGGCGTAAAACCCGGTATGCGGCGGAGCCGATGCGTGAGGCAGAATCGCCGCAATGAGCACCTACCGCGACCTCGCACACCGTGGCAGCGCACGGGCCACCGTTCTCAGGACGGTCGGCACCCGCGAGCGCCGCTCGCACACGACGGCCCCGCGCGTACCCACCGTCGGCATCGACATCGGTGGCACGAAGGTGATGGCCGGCGTGGTCGACGCGGACGGCATCATCCTGGAGACGCTCCGCACGGAGACCCCGGACAAGTCCAAGAGCCCCAAGGTCGTCGAGGACACGATCACGGAGCTGGTGCTCGACCTCTCCGACCGGCACGACGTGCACGCGGTCGGCATCGGCGCCGCCGGCTGGGTCGACGCGGACCGCAACCGCGTCCTGTTCGCGCCCCACCTGTCGTGGCGCAACGAGCCCCTGAGGGACCGCCTCGCGGGCCGCCTCGCGGTCCCCGTGCTCGTCGACAACGACGCCAACACCGCCGCCTGGGCGGAGTGGCGCTTCGGCGCCGGGCGCGGTGAGGACCACCTCGTCATGATCACGCTCGGCACCGGCATCGGCGGCGCGATCCTGGAGGACGGGCAGGTCAAGCGCGGCAAGTTCGGCGTCGCGGGTGAGTTCGGCCATATGCAGGTCGTCCCCGGAGGGCACCGCTGCCCGTGCGGAAACCGCGGCTGCTGGGAGCAGTACAGCTCCGGAAACGCCCTGGTCCGCGAGGCCCGCGAGCTCGCCGCGGCCGACTCCCCGGTCGCGTACAACATCATCGAGCGGGTCCAGGGGCACATCCCCGACATCACGGGCCCGCTCATCACGCAGCTGGCCCGCGAGGGCGACGCGATGTGCATCGAGCTGCTGCAGGACATCGGCCAGTGGCTCGGCGTCGGCATCGCCAATCTCGCCGCGGCCCTCGACCCGTCGTGCTTCGTCATCGGCGGGGGCGTGTCGGCCGCCGACGACCTGCTCATCGCCCCGGCCAGGGACGCCTTCAAGCGCCAGCTCACCGGCCGCGGCTACCGCCCCGAGGCCCGCATCGCCCGCGCCCAGCTCGGCCCCGAGGCCGGCATGGTCGGCGCCGCGGACCTGGCCCGCCTCGTCGCCCGCCGCTTCCGCCGCGCCAAGCGCCGCCGCGTGGAGCGCTATGAGCGGTACGAGCGGTACACCCGCACCCGCAGCGCGACGGGCCCGTCCGTGGACGGCGCCGAGGGCTAGCGCGGGTGCCAGCCCCTCGGACGCCGCGGACGACTCCAGAGACAGTGACAGGAAAACCAGCCATGACCGTGCCCCGCCAGCCCCCGCACGCGGACGAAGAACCGCGTCCGGCCGAGGACCGCGGCCATGTGATCCGACGCCGCGTCCTCACGCTCCTGACCATCGTGCTGCTCATCGGCATCCCCGCCGGCTACCTGGTGATCTCCGCGGGCCAGAGCCGGGACAGCGGCAAGGACAAGGAGGCGAAGTACTCGGTGACCGGCCTCACCGTCGGCTGGCCGTCCAAGGTGCAGCGCCGGCTCTACCAGATCCCGGTCCCGGCGCACTCGCGCAACGTCGCCTACTACGAGACGAACAACTACAAGGTGAGCCGCCTGTACGCGCAGTTCCTCACCAGCAACAAGGGCCTCGACCAGTTCCTGGAGGACGTCGACGCCGGTTACACGGTCGGCGATCTGGCGACCGACGACATCGCGATCAGCGAGCGCGACCAGAAGATCGCGGGCTGGGACTTCACGGGCCCCGGCCCCTGGTACGGCCTCACCCACACCCAGGAGGACCCGTCCCCGACCCAGACCATCGTGGTGAACCGCTCCAACCCCGACCACCCCATGGTGTACGTGGTCTCGATGACGCATCCGTGATCGTCCCCGGCCCCTGACCGGCGTCCGGGCGTCCGCTCTTCACTCCGCCCCCACTCCTGGTTCACACCAGGAACCCGGAGTGAACACGTCACGTCCATTGTGGGGACCCGCCACTAGATCGCTCAGGCACAGTGGCTAGCGTGGCGGTGTGAGTGACACGAAGACCCCGCGCCTGCAGTACCGATTCGACGGCCGTGACGACGACTCCGCCCCGGTGCTCATCCTCGGCCCGTCGCTCGGCACGACGTGGCACATGTGGGACCGCCAGGTGCCCGAGCTGGCCCAGCACTGGCGGGTGTTCCGCTTCGACCTGCCCGGCCACGGCGGTTCCCCCGCGCACCCGGCGGGCTCCGTGGAGGCGCTCGCGGAGCGGCTGCTCGCCACGCTCGACGAGCTGGGCATCCAGCGCTTCGGCTACGCGGGCTGCTCGCTGGGCGGCGCGATCGGCGCGGAGCTGGCCCTGCGCCACCCGGAGCGCGTCGCGTCGCTGGCCGTGATCGCGGCCTCGCCGCGGTTCGGCACCGCCGACGAGTTCCGCCAGCGCGGCGTCATCGTGCGCAGCAACGGCCTCGACCCCATCGCCCGTACGGCCCCCGAGCGCTGGTTCACGCACGGCTTCGCCACCGCGCAGCCCGCGATCACGGACTGGGCGGTGCAGATGGTCCGCACGACGGACCCGGGCTGCTACATCGCCTCGTGCGAGGCGCTCGCCGCCTTCGACGTCCGCGAGGAGCTGAGCGACATCGGCGTGCCGACGCTCGTCCTCGTCGGCTCCGAGGACCAGGTCACGGGCCCCGCAGAGGCCCGCACGCTGGTCGCCGGCATACCGGACGCCCGGCTCGCGGTGGTGCCCGGCGCCTCGCACCTGGCCCCGGTCGAACAGCCTGCCGCCGTCACCGACCTCCTCGTACGGCACTTCACCTCGGCCTGGCCCGCCGCGCACGAGAAGACCGGGCAGACCGCCATCCAGGCCGCCCCGGTCAAGCCGGTCCTCGCGCCGCCGCCCCCGTCGGCCCCGCCGCGCGCGGAGATAGCGGCCGCGCAGCAGCCGGAGGCCGCGACCCGGCCCGACCCGCACGACGCGGGCCTCAAGACGCGCCGCGAGGTGCTCGGCGACGCCCACGTGGACCGGGCCCTGGCCACGGCCGACGACTTCTCCGGCGACTTCCAGGAGCTCCTCACCCGCTATGCGTGGGGCGAGATCTGGTCCCGTCCGGGGCTCGACCGCCGCACCCGCTCCTCGGTGACGCTGGCGACCCTCGTCGCGGGCGGCCACCTCGACGAGCTGGTGTTCCACACGCGCGCGGCCCTGCGCAACGGCCTCACGGCCGCGGAGATCAAGGAAATCCTGCTGCAGACCGCCGTCTACTGCGGCGTACCGGCCGCGAACGCCGCCTTCAAGGTGGCCCAGCAGGTGATCCGCGAGGAGACCACGCCCCAGGAGTGACGCGGGGCGTGAAATGGGGCGTGGGCGGGCGCAGGATGGGACCCATGAAGCTGACGAAGAAGACCCACGCCTGTGTCCGGCTCCAGAAGGACGGGCAGACGCTCGTCATCGACCCGGGCGGATTCTCCGAGGAGGACGCGGCCGTCGGCGCCGACGCGATCCTCGTGACGCACGAGCACCCCGACCACTTCAACGAGGACCGGCTGCGCGCGGGGATGGAGGCCAACCCCGGCGCGCACATCTGGACGTTGAAGTCGGTCGCGGAGCAGCTCTCGGCGGCGTTCCCTGGCCGCGTCCACACGGTGGGCCACGGCGACACGTTCACGGCCGCCGGGTTCGACATCCAGGCGCACGGCGAGCTGCACGCCGTGATCCACCCGGACATCCCGCGCATCACGAACGTCGGCTATCTCGTCGACGGCGGCACGGTCTTCCACCCCGGCGACGCCCTCACCGTCCCCGACCACCCGGTCGAGACGCTGATGCTGCCCGTCATGGCGCCCTGGAACAAGATCGCCGAAGTGATCGACTACGTACGGGAGGTCAAGCCGCGCCGCGCGTACGACATCCACGACGCGCTGCTCACGGACCTCGCCCGGCCGATCTACGACGGCCAGATCGGCGCGCTGGGCGGCACGGAGCACCTGCGCCTGACCCCGGGCGGCTCGGCGCAGGTCTGAGCCCCGCGGCCTACTTGCCGAGCAGTCCGAGGACCTCGTCCGTGGAGCCGATCTCCGCGATGCGCGGGAAGATCTTGCCGAAGCTGTGCTCGTGGGACTCGGCGTCGGTGTCGGTCGTCGCGTCGTCGACCAGTACCAGGTTGTAGCTCAGCTCCCACGCGGAGCGGGCGGAGGACTCGACGCCGATGGACGTCGAGATGCCGCAGAGCACGATCTGCGTGACGCCGCGGCGGCGCAGCTGGAGATCCAGTTCGGTGCCGGTGAAGGCGCCCCAGTGCCGCTTGGTGATGACGATGTCGTCGCCGAGCGGGCCGAGCTCGTCGGGGAACTCGGAGAACGCGGGCGGCGGCGCCTGCGTCATGGCGCCCGCGGCGGCGCGGCCCGTGGGGAGGTCGCCGCCGTCCTGCGACCAGGCGACCTTCACGCGCACGACCGGCAGGCCCTTGGCGCGGAAGGCCTCGGCGAGCTTGGCCCCGTTCTTGAGGACGTCGGCGGAGGGGTGCACGGTCGGCAGGCCGAGGATGCCGTTCTGGAGGTCGATGAGGACGAGGGCGGGGCGCTCGTCGAGGGGGGAGTTGATCGTCATGTTCGGCAGGCTAACTGTCTAACAGAAAAACTTGCAAGATTGCCTGTCGATTGCGGGTGCGGCGCCGCGGGCGCGGGCCCGCACCGGCACGGTCGCGTCACTGTCAGTGCCGCCCGGTAGGTTGTGGGACATGCGCATTGCTACCTGGAACGTGAACTCGATCACCGCGCGGCTGCCGCGCCTCCTTGCCTGGCTGGAGAGCAGCGGCACGGACGTGCTGTGCATCCAGGAGACCAAGTGCTCGGCGGAGCAGTTCCCCACGGACGAGCTGCGGGAGCTGGGCTACGAGTCGGCGGTGAACGCGACCGGCAGGTGGAACGGGGTGGCGCTGCTCTCCCGCGTGGGCCTGGAGGACGTCGTCCTCGGCCTGCCCGGCGACCCCGGCTACGACGGAGCGGAGGAGCCCCGCGCCGTCTCCGCGACCTGCGGCGGCGTCCGCGTCTGGTCGGTGTACGTGCCGAACGGCCGGGAGGTGGACCACGCGCACTACGCGTACAAGCTCCAGTGGTTCGAGGCCCTGAAGGCGGCGGTCGCGGGCGACGCGGCGGGCTCGCGCCCCTTCGCGGTGCTGGGCGACTACAACGTGGCGCCGACGGACGACGACGTCTGGGACATCTCCCTGTTCGACGGCGCGACGCATGTGACCCCGGCCGAGCGCGCGGCGCTCACCTCGCTGCGCGAGACGGGCCTCACGGACGTCGTGCCGCGCCCCCTCAAGTACGACCACCCCTTCACGTACTGGGACTACCGCGCCCTCGGCTTCCCGAAGAACAAGGGCATGCGCATCGACCTGGTCTACGGGAACGAGCCGTTCGCCAAGGCCGTCTCGGACGCCTACGTGGACCGCGAGGAGCGCAAGGGCAAGGGCGCCTCCGACCACGCGCCGGTCGTGGTGGACCTAGGGCCCTGCTGACGGATCCTGCTGGGGTCGCGGGCCCTGGCACGCGCATCTGCTGCGTTGTCGTCGGTTGCCAACGCTCCGCGTTGACGCCCTCCTCCGCCTTGCAGCTGCACGCCCCAGACCCCACTCGCCTGCACCGCACGTGGACGCCGTCCGCACCCAGCCTGATCCGTCAGCAGGGCCCTCGACGTCTGAGCCGGACCAGGTCACCAGGTCAGACCCGGTTGTCAGTGGCGGGCGCTAGCGTCTGCGCCCGTGACGGATCTGACGACCTACCTGACCTCGACCCAACTCGCCTACGACACCGCCGCCGGTGCCTACGCCGAGATCGTGCCCCCGCTCTTCCCGCAGGACCTGTACGCGCACGCGGTGTTCGGCGTCTTCGCCGAGCGCGTCAAGCGGGCGGGTGGCGGGCCCGTGGCCGATCTCGGCTGCGGGCCCGGCCATGTGACGGCCCATCTGGACTCCCTCGGCCTTTCCGCGTTCGGCGTCGACCTCTCGCCGAAGACGGTCGCGGAGGCTCGTCGCGCGCACCCCGGACTGCGGTTCGAGGAGGGCACGATGACCGGCCTCGATCTGGCCGACGGCTCGCTGGGCGGCGTCGTCGCCTGGTACTCGACGGTGCACACGCCGCCCGAGCTGCTGCCGACGGTGTTCGCCGAGTTCCACCGCGTCCTCGCCCCCGGCGGCCATCTGCTGCTCGGCTTCAAGGTGGGCGACCTGCTACGGCACCTGGACCACGCCTACGGCCACGATCTCTCGCTGGACGTCTACTGGCTGGACCCTGAGCACGTCCTCGGGCTCGTGGAGCAGGCCGGCCTCCAGGTGGAGGCCCAGCTGATCCGCGAGCCCGAGGAGTACGAGCGGGCGACCCAGGGGCGGCAGGCGATCCTGATCGCCCGGAAGCCGGACGACGCTACGGCCTGAGCACGTTCAGGTCGATCGAGTCGGCCAGCGCCTTCAGACCCGGGTCACCGGGGTGCAGATGGTCCCCGCTGTCGTAGGCGGGGAGCATCCGCGCCGGGTGGGCCGGGTCGCGGACGACGGCGTCGAAGTCGAGGAAGCCGTCGAAGCCCGAACCGGGGCTGCGCACAAAGGAGTTGATGGCCTCCCGCTGTTCGTTGGCGGCCGCCGTGCACAGGGCCTCGCCCTCGCACGGCGTGATGGTCGCCCCGATCACCTTGAGGCCCCGCGCGTGCGCCCGCGTCACGATCTCCCGCAGCCCCGCCTCGACCTGTGCGGCGCTCGCGCCCCAGCGCACGTCGTTCACGCCCTGGAAGACGACGACCGTCTTCGCCGAGGTCTGCGCGAACACGTCGCGGTCGAGCCGGTGCAGCGCGCTGACGCCGCCCGTGTCGGTGGAGAGCCCGTCGCCGGGGTAGCGGTCGGCGACGACCCGGTTCGCGGAGATGCCCTCGTTGAGGACGCCGTAGTGCGGCACGTCCGACTGGGCGAGGAGCCGCGTGGCGAGCACGTTCGGCCAGCGGTGGTTCGCGTCGAGCGTCGACTTCACGCCATCCGTGATGGAGTCGCCGAGCAGCACCACGGAGCCGGGACCACCGCCCACGTCGACGCCGGTGAGCAGCGGCCAGTACGAGATCGTCGAACTGAACGAGGAGCCGTCCGCCTCCGTGGCGTGATCGCCCATCGTGCTCACGTAGCTGCGCTGGATGGCCTGGCTGTGCACGGGCGCCGCGGTGACGGGCTCCGGCAGATGGAAGCTCACGAGAAGGTTGGCGTTCTCGGGTACCTCGAAGTCCACCGGGTCACTGAACACCTGGCCACCGGCCGGGAGTTGGGCGCCGGGGGAGCCCCGGAAGGTCAGCGGCACCGGCTTCCCGAGCGCCGCGGCCCCCGCCCCCTGCACCGCCACCGACGCGCTCCCGATCCGCACCGGGGTCGCGGCGAAGGTGTTCTCCAGGCGGATGCGGACCTTCGGCCCGCCCGTGCTCGTGTGCACGACGAGCCGGATGGTGCGGTCCGCCCACGGCCCCACCGCGGTGTACCCGGCGGGTGAGGCCGACCAGCTGCCCGTCCACCCGGACGTCGCCGCGCGCACGGACAGGCCGAAGACGTGCAGCGCCCCGCCGCTCGCCCTCGGCAGGTCGACGGAGGAGATCTGGCGGCCCTTGCGCACCGGCACGGTCACCGCGTACAGCCGTGTCTTCTCGGCGACTTGGCCGTACGGAGTGTTCCGGTGCGGCAGCGCCACCGACTTCGTGGCGAGCGGCCCGCTGCGCCAGTCCGGCGCGGTGAGCCGGTACGTCGAGCGGGAGCCGTCCGCGTACCGCACGACGCCGCTCCCGGTCGCGTCCCCGCCGGTCCCCGCGACCAGGAAGGCGAGCGCGTCCCCACGCCCGCTCACCCGCACGGACTGCCCGTTCGCCCGTACGTTGTCGGGCCCGTACCCCGCCGTCCTCGGCCAGCCGATCCGGGCCCGGTCGATCTCCATGGTGCGGCCGGGGGTCCAGCCGGCCGCGGTGAGGTCCTGCGCGGACAGGGAGCTGCCCGCGCCGTCGAAGTCAGCTTCGCCGGGCCGTGTGTCGTCGCTGACGGCCCGGTTGTCGAAGAGCCGCTCCAAAGAGAGCGGCTTGGGTCTGGCGGGGGCGGCCTGGGCCGCGGTGACAGGGGTGACCCCCGCGCAGACGGCCAGGATGAACGCGGCTCCCCAAATGCGTCGGCGCAAGACCGACTCCCTCCGCTTGTGTGTCCGCCGTGGTGGTTGCGCCATGAAGCTAAGGACGGGGTGATGGCTCGTCAATGTGTCGCGCGGTAAACGGGGGAACAACAACGAACGGGGACCGGTGTCCGGTTCCGGAACTCCACGCGGCGCCACCTCCGCGCGCCTGTGGTGCGGGCAGGTGCTCGGATGCCAATCTGGGCGATATGAAGATCCCTTTCGCGGCTCATTGGCGCAAGAAGGACGGTCCGGCCCACGGTGTCGCCGTGTTCCCGACCGGTGACGACGGTGACGAGAGTGAGAGCGGTCTCGTCGAACTCCTCTCCGAGTGCGAGCTGTTGCGTTCCCAGGCCGATGACGCGGGGGTCGAACTCGACGAGTCGGTGCGGTCGTTGGAGGCCCTCGACCAACTCGTGCCGCGCTGGCGGGAGGACGAGGACACGCTGCACTGGCTGGGCAACGACGCGGGACTCTACCTCGGCTCGGTCATGGTGCGGCACGTGTCGGGCGCCACCTGGGTGATCTGGGACAACGGGCAGCCGGTGGTGCGGCTCGAGTCGGGCCGCGACATCGACGTCGTGGAGGCCGGGCACGAGTGGGCGGCGAGCGGGGCGCCGGAGCTCTCCCAGTTCTACGCGGAGGCCGCCGAGTCGTAGGCCGGCGTTGCGGCGCCGCGTAGTTGAGCCTCAAATACGGTTAATGCCCATAAGTGCGTGTCGTCTGTTAAGTCCCATGTAAGCGTGGATAGTTTGCGCGGACCGACACAGCTGAAAGTGGGCAGGGACTGCCGATGGCCGTCGATCCGTTGATCGAGCTGCGAGACGTGAACAAGTACTACGGGGAGCTGCATGTCCTCCAGGACATCGACCTCACCGTCGGCAAGGGGGAGGTGGTGGTGGTCATCGGCCCTTCGGGGTCGGGCAAGTCGACACTCTGCCGGACGATCAACCGTCTGGAGACCATCGAGTCCGGCGTGATCCGGCTCGACGGCCGGCCGCTCCCCGAGGAGGGGAAGGCGCTCGCGCAACTGCGGGCCGAAGTCGGCATGGTCTTCCAGTCGTTCAACCTCTTCGCGCACAAGACGGTGCTCCAGAACGTCTCGCTGGCCCAGCTGAAGGTCAGAAAGCGCAAGAAGGACGAGGCCGACAAGCGCTCGCGTGAACTCCTCGACCGGGTCGGCCTCGCCGCCCACGCCGACAAGTTCCCCGCGCAGATGTCCGGCGGACAGCAGCAGCGCGTGGCCATCGCCCGCGCGCTCGCCATGGACCCCAAGGCACTCCTCTTCGACGAGCCGACCTCGGCACTCGACCCGGAGATGATCAACGAGGTTCTTGAGGTGATGCAGCAACTCGCGAGCGACGGCATGACGATGGTCGTCGTCACCCACGAGATGGGCTTCGCGCGCACCGCCGCCGACCGCGTTGTCTTCATGGCGGACGGGAAGATCGTGGAGGACCGCAGCCCCGAGGAGTTCTTCACCCATCCGGAGAGCGAGCGCGCCCGTGACTTCCTCTCCAAGATCCTGAAGCACTGACCGGGGGAGCGCACCAGCACATGATCGCCAAGTCGCTACGGCTGCTCGCCGCCCTGGCGGTGACGGCCCTGGCCGCCACCGCGTGCGGCAAGGAGGGCACCCCACCCGTCAAGGGGCCATCGGCCGCCGAGCTCCCCCAGTACAAGATCGCCCAGGGCTTCTCGCTGCCCGACTCCCCGACGTGGAAGAAGGCGGAGAAGCGCGGCCACTTCATCGTCGGCGCCAAGGAGGACCAGCCCTACCTCGGCGAGAAGAACCCCGCGGACGGCACCTACTCGGGCTTCGACATCGAGATCGCCAAGATGGTCTCGGCCTCCCTCGGCCTCGACCCGAAGAAGATCGCCTTCAAGACGATCGCCTCCGCCAACCGCGAGACGGCCCTGCAGAACGGGCAGATCGACTACTACGTCGGCACGTACACCATCAACGACCTCCGCAAGAAGATCGTCGGCTTCGCCGGCCCGTACTACATGGCAGGACAGTCGCTGCTCGTACGCACCGACGAGGAGGACATCAAGGGTCCTGACGACCTCGCGGGCAAGCGCGTCTGCTCCGCGGCCGGTTCCACGCCGTACCAGCGGATCAAGGCCGACTACCCGAAGGCCGAGCTCGTCGCGTACGACACGTACTCGATCTGTGTCGACAACCTGCTGACCTATCAGGTGGACGCGGTCACCACCGACGACGCGATCCTGCTCGGCTACGCGGCCAAGGTGCCCGAGGAGATGAAGCTCGTCGGCAAGCCGTTCTCCGAGGAGCCGTACGGCATCGGGGTCCCGAAGAAGGACAACGCGCTGCGGTTCGCCCTCAACGACGCGCTGGAGGCCCGTCAGAGAGACGGCGACTGGAAGAAGGCGTACGACGCGACGCTCGGCCTGTCCGGTGAGCCGGCCCCGAAACCGCCCGCCATCGACCGCTACCCGGCGAACTGAGGAGGCGTCCCATGAATGTCCTGACCGACAACCTCTCGCTGTACTGGAAAGGCTTCCTCGGCACCGTCGAGCTCACCTTCTTCGCGTCGATCCTGGCCCTGGTGCTCGGCTTCCTCATGGCGTCGTTCCGGGTCGCGCCCGTCGGATCCTTCCGGGCCTTCGGCACCGCGTGGGTCACCGTGCTGCGCAACACCCCGCTGACGCTGCTGTTCTTCGCGGTGCTGCTCGGCCTGCCGCGCTTCGGGCTCGTGCTGCCCTTCACCGTCTTCGCGATCCTCGCGCTCGGCTGCTACACCTCGGCGTTCATCTGCGAGGCGGTGCGCTCCGGCATCAACACGGTGCCCAGGGGGCAGGGCGAGGCGGCCCGCAGCCTCGGCATGACGTTCGGCCAGACCCTGACCCATGTGATCCTGCCGCAGGCCTTCCGGTCCGTGATCCCGCCGATCGGCTCCACGCTCATCGCGCTCGCCAAGAACTCCGCGATCGCGGGCGCCTTCAGCGTCGTCGAGCTGCTCGGCACCTACAAGACGCTCAGCGAGCTCGGCTACAACATCATCTGGACCTTCGTCTGGATCGCGATCGGATACCTGATCATCACGCTCGCCATCAGCGCCCTGTTCAACTTCCTCGAGAAGCGCTGGGGGTTCGCCCGATGAAGGCCCTGCGGCACGACGCCACCGCCCTCTACGACATCCCGGGCCCGAAGACCGAACGCCGGCACAAGATGTACGGCGCCGTCTCGACGCTCCTCGTGCTCGCCCTGGTCGGCTGGGTCCTGTACCTCCTCTTCGACACCGACCAGTTCACGTACACGAAGTGGATGCCCTTCGAGTACACGGGCATCCAGGAGCTGCTCCTTCGCGGGCTCGGCAACACGCTCAAGGCCTTCGCCATGGCGGCCGTCCTGTCGCTCGTGCTCGGCACGCTCCTGGCCGTGGGGCGGCTCTCGGACCACAAGCCGGTGCGCTGGATCGCGACGCTGTTCGTCGAGTTCTTCCGCGCCATGCCGGTCCTGGTAATGATCTTCTTCATCTATGTGGCCCTGAAGATGGAGCCGCTGGCCGCGCTCGTCGCAGGCCTGACGCTCTACAACGGCTCCGTGCTCGCCGAGGTGTTCAGATCTGGCATCAACTCGGTGGAGCGCGGGCAGCGCGAGGCGGCGTTCGCGCTGGGCATGCGCAAGACGCAGGTCATGACGCATGTGCTCGTCCCTCAGGCGGTGCGGGCCATGCTGCCCGCCATCATCAGCCAGTTGGTGGTGGCGCTGAAGGACACGTCGCTCGGGTATCTCATCACCTATGAGGAGTTCCTCCACGCCGGAAAACTGATCGCTTCCAACCTCGACTACGATTTGCCGTTCATCCCTGTAGTGATGGTGATCTCGCCGATCTACATCGGGATGTGCATGGTGCTGTCCTGGTTCGCCCAGTGGGTGGCCAAGCGTCAGCGGCGCAACCCCAAGACGGAGGCGGCCGATGTCGCCCCGGCCGAGCCAGGGACGCTGCTGCCGGGTACGCAGTAGCCGAATCGAAAGCATCGGCCCGTCCCCGCCCAGCGGTAGCCGGAGATCACTGCTCGCGTATCCAGGTTCGCGAAGTTCGTGAGGAGAAGGTCAGCTGCCGCGTGCCGGTCGGGACGTGCCTGCTTGCCGAGGATGAGCGGGCCCTTGTCGCATTCGTACGCGGCGGGGGTACCGCTCTCCTTGGTTTTGGGCGCCCCTCGGCGCCGGCTACTTGGCGCGGTGCGCGGCCCGGCTGCCATTGGCAGGCGCGGCGGGCAGCGGAGCCTCGGCCGCCTTCGTGACGTCGGCGACCACCTCGACGACGTCGGGCCCGTACGCCCCCGAGTTCACGACCTTCAGGAGCAGGACGAAGGAGCTGTTGCCGTGCTTGCGGGCGAGCCGCTCGTGGTGGCGCGCGAGATAGCGCGTGGCGGCCTGGTTGGTGATCGGCAGCTGCCCGCAGAACAGGAAGACCGGCCTCGCCTCGGGGGTGGCGGGACCGGCGGTCAGGCGGGCCAGGAGTACGTACTCGGTTCTGCTCGGCTCCAGGCGGTAGCGCTCGGAGCCGATCTGGAAGGCGCCGCGGTCCGGGCCCGGCTCGGGGTCGGTGTTGACCCGGATGCCGGGGAGCAGGCTGACCATGTGCGCGGCCATGCGTCTGTTGGAGGCGGGGCCGCCCACGCAGAACTCCGTACGCTCCCCGAAGCCCTGCTGCGTGGTGTCGTGGGCGACGACCTGGGCGTGCGCGTTGCAGTCCTTGATGAGCGCGGAGAGTTCGAGGAGGGCGAAGACGTCGTGGCGCTTCACCGTCAGCTCGGGGCCGCCCGCGTCGCGGTTCACGACGAGCAGCGACTCGGAGTTGTCGGGCAGCCCGAAGAACGCCTGCTTGCGGCGGAGCTTGCGCCGCCACAGGTAGGTGCGGGCGAGCCAGCCCAGCGAGGCGCTGATGCCCGCCGCGATCAGGCCGAGGACGATGTTGCGCACGTCTTCAGTCATGGGGGCGCACTCTAGCGGGATGTTCGACCGGGGTTCGAGGGGGTCCTGACGGCGCGGACCGATCAAGTTACGCTGCGCTGACGCCTGTTGACCGGAGGTACTGATGAGACGTTCAGTTGTGCGGAATCTGTCGGTCTTCGCCGCACTTGGCAGCATGGTGGCGGTGGGAGCCGCGGCGCCGCCTTCGTCCGTTTCGCGTGCGCCCGCTTCGACTGTGAAGGAACCGGTCGCGGTCGGCTCGGGCGGCGCCGTGGCGAGCGTCGACGCGGACGCCTCCGCGGCCGGTATCGAGGTGCTCAAGCACGGGGGCAACGCGGTGGACGCCGCCGTCGCCACCGCGGCCGCCCTCGGCGTGACCGAGCCGTACTCGTCCGGGGTCGGTGGCGGCGGCTACTTCGTCTATTACGACGCCAAGTCCCGCAAGGTGCACACGATCGACGGCCGCGAGACGGCGCCGCTGACGGCCGGCTCCGACCTCTTCCTGGAGAACGGCAAACCGATCGCCTTCAACGACGCCGTCACCAGCGGGCTGAGCGTGGGGACGCCGGGTACGCCGGCCACGTGGCAGTCGGCGCTCGACGCGTGGGGGAGCCGCTCCCTCGGCTCGGCGCTGAAGCCCGCGACGAAGCTGGCGAGCGACGGGTTCACCGTCGACGACACGTTCCGCTCGCAGACCGCGTCGAACGAGGCCCGGTTCCGCAACTTCCCCGACACGGCGAAGCTGTTCCTGCCGGGCGGGAAGCTCCCGGAGGTCGGCTCGACGTTCAAGAACCCGGACCTGGCGCGCACGTACCAGCAGCTGGGCCGGGAAGGAACCGGCGCGATGTACCGCGGCGACATCGGCAAGGACGTCGTGAAGACGGCCAACAAGCCGCCCGTGGACCCGGGTTCGGGATACAACGCACGTCCGGGGAAGCTGTCGGCGAAGGACCTCACGGCCTACGGTGCCAAGCTCCAGGCGCCGAGCCGGACCTCGTACCGCGGCCTCGGCGTCTACTCCATGGCGCCGTCCTCCTCCGGTGGCACGAGCGTCGGCGAGGCGCTCAACATCCTTGAGAACACGGACCTTTCGAAGGCCTCCGACGTCCAGTACCTGCACCGCTTCATCGAGGCGAGCCGCGTGGCCTTCGCCGAACGGGGGCGCTGGGTGGGCGACCCGGCCTTCGAGGACGTGCCCACGAAGGGGCTCCTCTCGCAGCGGTTCGCGGACTCGCGCGAGTGCCTGATCAAGGACGACGCCGTGCTCAAGAGCCCGCTCGCGCCGGGTGACCCGCGCCATCCCGGAAAGTGCGGCGAGGCCGGGGACAAGGCGGCGCCCACGACGTACGAGGGTGAGAACACCACGCACCTCACCGCGGCCGACAAGTGGGGCAACGTCGTCTCCTACACCCTCACCATCGAGTCGACCGGCGGCAGCGGCATCACCGTGCCGGGGCGCGGCTTCCTGCTCAACAACGAGCTGACGGACTTCTCCTTCGCTCCGGCGAGCGCGGAGGTGCACGATCCGAACCTGCCGGGTCCCGGCAAGCGGCCGCGCTCGTCGATCTCGCCGACGATCGTGCTGGACAAGGCGGGCAAGCCGGTGGTCGCGGTCGGTTCGCCGGGTGGCGCCACCATCATCACCACGGTCCTGCAGACGCTGACGGGGTTCCTCGATCGTGACCTGCCGCTGGTCGACGCGATCGCGGCGCCGCGGGCGAGTCAGCGCAATGCGGCGCAGACGGAGCTTGAGCCGGGGCTGTACGGCAGTGGGGTGCGGGCGAAGCTGGAGGCGATCGGCCACTCGTTCAAGGAGAACCCGGAGATCGGGGCGGCGACGGGCGTGCAGAGGTTGGTCGGCGGGAAGTGGCTTGCGGCGGCGGAGAAGGTTCGGCGGGGTGGGGGTTCGGCGATGGTCGTCTCGCCCGGCAAGTAGCGGCTGGTAGTCCTCCTCCTAGGCCACGGGGCTCCGCCCCGGACCCCGCGCCTCAATCGCCGGCGGGGCTGGAAAGATCGGGGCTCCGCCCCGTGCCCCGCGCCTCAATCGCCGGCGGGGCTTGATAGACCAAGTCCCGCCGACGGTTGGGTTTTTCAAGCCCCTGCGGCGATTGAGCAGCGGGGTCCGGGGCGGAGCCCCGGGGGCGCAACCCCGGTTCCGCGGGGGCTAGCGAGCCGTCAAGACACGCGGGCCGGACTCCGTGATCGCCACGGAGTGTTCCGCGTGGGCGGCGCGGGAGCCGTCATTCGTGCGGAGGGTCCAACCGTCGGACGACTCGTGGTAGCCGTCCCCACCGCCGCCGATGACCATGGGCTCGATGGCCAGCGCCATGCCGTGGCGCAACCGCATCCCCCGGCCCGGCCGCCCCTCGTTCGGCACCGGCGGATCCTCGTGCATCCGCCGCCCGATCCCGTGCCCGCCGAACCCCTCGGGAATCCCGTACCCGGCCTCGCGGCACACCGTCCCGATCGCGTGCGCGATGTCCCCGATCCGGTTGCCGACGACCGCCGCCCCGATCCCCGCGGCCAGCGCCCGCTCGGCCGTCTCGACGAGCCGTACGTCCTCCGGCCGCGCCCTGCCGACCGTAAAGCTGATCGCGGAGTCCCCGGCCCAGCCGCCCAGCTCCGCCCCGCAGTCGATCGACACCAGGTCCCCGTCCCGCAGCCGGTACGTCGTCGGGATGCCGTGCACGATCGCGTCGTTCACGGACGCGCAGATCACCGCGGGGAAGGGCGTCGGCGCGAAACTCGGCCGGTAGCCGAGGAACGGGGACGTCGCCCCCGCCTTGCGCAGCACCTCGCGCGCCACCTCGTCAAGGTCCAGCAGGCTCACGCCCACGGCCGCCTGCTCCCGCACCGCGGTGAGCGCGTCGCCCACGACCCGGCCGGCCTCCCGCATCGCGTCGATCGATGTGTCCGTCTTCAGTTCCACCATGCCAATAACTATACCGGTATTTAAATCCGGTACAAAAATTGGGGTCTCGGGTATCATGGGGGCATGGTCCGAACCCCCTTGACCCTCGAAGAGCGCGAGCGCGGCGAGCGCCTCGGCCGACTACTGCGCGAGGCACGGCTCGGGCGCAGCATGACGGAGGTGGCCGCGGGTGCGGGTGTCTCCGTCGAGACGCTGCGCAAGATCGAGACGGGCCGGGCGCCCACCCCCGCCTTCTTCACGGTCGCCGCGCTCGCCCGCGAGCTGGGGCTTTCCATGGACGAGCTGATCACGCACTGCGCGCTGATTCCTGTCTGACGGGCGCCGGTGTCCGCCCCGAAAAGCGCGCGTAGCACCCCCGTAACACGCGAGGTGTTTGCTTCCGGAGCGTAAGGCTCCAAGAAGGCTCCAGGGCGCGAGGATCGGCGGGGCGCGTGGTGGAAGTGGGACAACTCCCGGACCGGGTACGGGACTTCGCGGCATACCTGCAAGGTCTCAACGCCCGGCTCGACCAACGCGCCGGCTGGTGCGGCGTCTTCTGGCAGCGGGATCCCGAGGGCATGCGGGCCTGTCTCGACGGCAGCGAGGTGCCCCCGTGGGACGTGGTGGAAGCGCTGTTGAAGGACCTCGCCGCGACGCTGGGCACCGGGCACGCCGAGCGTGAGGCGGCCCGCGCCCGTGCCCTGTACCGCGCGTCCGCGCGCGCCCACGACGCAGGACCCGGCGGGCGCGCGCTGCTCGCCGACCGGATGGACGTGATGGCGCGCGAGCGACGGTACGCGGCGCGGCGCCTCCAGGAACTCGGCGCCCGCCTCGACTCCGTCACCGGCCAGGAGGAGGCCGACGCCGTCCGCCTCGACCTGGCCTGGGCGCACGACGATCACGAGCGGGCGACCGCGCGGCTCGCCGAACTCGGCACGAGGCTCGCGGAGTTGGGTCCCGACCCGATGCTCTCCGAAGTGCCTGCGTCGATCCCCGCTCCCGCTCCCGCTCCCGCGCCTGCGCCTGCGCCCGTCAAGGAACGCAAGCGCCGCCCCCGAGGCAGCGCCCGCTTCGCCGGGATGCCGGTGGAGGAACCGGAGGAGGCGGGAGCCGCGACCGCATCGGCCCCCGCTCCCGCCACCCCCACAGGCGCCCGTTTCGCCGGTGCCGCGCCCGGGCCGGACGGGACGGCGGCCCCTGCCCCACCCCCGCTCGGCGCCACCGCGCACGCCGACGTCGCGGCCACGGTCGCCCTCCTCGCCCGCC
>NZ_JAOZYC010000162.1:0-244 GCF_035798155.1 Streptomyces endophyticus
CCTCAGTGTCAGTATCAGTCCAGGTGGTCGCCTTCGCCACTGGTGTTCCTTCCTATATCTACGCATTTCACCGCTACACAGGAAATTCCACCACCCTCTACCATACTCTAGCTTGTCAGTTTTGAATGCAGTTCCCAGGTTGAGCCCGGGGATTTCACATCCAACTTAACAAACCACCCACAGGAGGACATCTCTAGGCTTCGAAGGAAGCTGGAAACCACCAAGAAGCCAGACAATGTGCCCA
>NZ_JAOZYC010000163.1:0-476 GCF_035798155.1 Streptomyces endophyticus
GATCTGGGTTCTTTTCACCTTTCCCTCGCGGTACTGTTGCGCTATCGGTCACACAGGAGTACTTAGCCTTACGAGGTGGTCCTCGCGGATTCACACGGAATTTCACGTGCTCCGTGCTACTCGGGATTCAGCTAGCTCAGTTCAATTTTCGGATACGGGGCTTTCACCCTCTGTGGCGCGCCATTCAAACGCTTCTCCTAATCTCCCTGATACACGTTGCTGTCCCACAACCCCGATGAACTACGGTTTGGGCGGTATCGGTTTAGGAGGTTTGGGCGGTATCTGCCTCGGCGGTCTTGGCCTAGCTGGTTTGGGCGGTATTGGACTGGGCGGTCTCGGTACAACTGTCTGTGAATCCGTACCTAATGTTGGACTCGGAGGTTTAGGCTATTTAGGCGGTATCGGCGGATTAGGTTTGGGCGGATTAGGATCAACAACCGTTTGCGAGTCCTCACCGAACTTAGGTTGGGGTATCG